>JAEWJV010000529.1 GCA_023386395.1 Bacteroidota bacterium | reverse complement strand
ATGACCTGTGCAAGCGTTCGGACAAAACATTAATTTATGTGAGCCATTATGAAAATGAAATTCCGCGGTGCGTTGAGAACGTGATGTTGCTGGAGAATAATGCGCATAAACAATATTCAATCAATATAAATAAATCAACTGCTATAGCAGTATAGCTCTTATGCAGAAAAACATTACCGTAATAGAAGGCGACGGCATTGGCCCGGAAGTAACAAGGCAGTCAGTAAAAATATTGAATGCGATTGCCGCGCAATTCAATCATACATTTAATTATACTTATCATTTAATGGGCGCTGTGGCCATAGATAAAACAGGCAATCCATTACCTGATGAAACCATTGAAAGCTGCCTGAACAGTGATGCCGTTTTGTTTGGCGCAATCGGCCATCCGAAATATGATAACGATCCCACAGCCAAAGTTCGCCCTGAACAAGGTTTGCTGAAGCTGAGAAAATCATTGCAGTTATTCGCTAACATCCGCCCGGTAAATACCTATCCTGCGCTGCAGCATCTTGCTCCGTTAAAGGCAGAAAAGCTGGAAGGTGTTGATTTTATCATCTTCCGCGAATTAACCGGCGGTATTTATTTTGGTAAGAAAGAATTAAGTGAAGACGGAACCAGGGCAAGCGATGATTGTGTTTATACAACACCGGAAATCGAACGCATTGCGCACCTTGCATTTCAATATGCGCAAAAGCCGGAGCGCAGGAAAAAATTAACACTGGTGGATAAAGCAAACGTATTGGAAACATCAAGGCTTTGGAGAAAAGTGGTGCAGGAGATTTCCAGGCAATATCCTGGTGTGGCAGTTGATTACATGTTTGTTGATAACGCTTCCATGCAGATCATGCTTAATCCAAAACAGTTCGATATCGTGCTTACGGAAAATATGTTTGGTGATATCATCAGCGATGAAGCCAGCGTATTAAGTGGTTCACTTGGTTTATTGCCTTCGGCTTCTGTTGGCACAGGAACAGTTTTATTTGAACCCATTCATGGTTCTTATCCGCAGGCTGCGGGGAAAGATATTGCTAACCCTTTAGGTTCTATTTTATCTGCAGCCATGATGCTGGAACATTTCGGCCTGCCTGCCGAAGCAGCTTTGGTGCGTGAGGCAGTTAAATGGACACTGGAAAATGGGTTTGTTTCAAAAGATATCGAGCCGGTGAATTTTTATTTCACTTCAACCATCGGCGATCTTATAAGTGATTATGTAAAATCAACTGATCATGAAAGGATCAATGTTGAAAATGTGCAACTGAGAAAATCAACAATAATATAAACCGTAAAAATTACGGAGAAGTTCTTTGGATAATTGAAAGGCGGTTATATATTTGTTCATCATCGCAAAACATGTTGAACAAAATAATCAATAGCATCACTGATAACAGCGTCATAATTATTGTCGTTGTCATTATTACTACTGTAATGGGAGGTGGTGTTTAGTATATAAACTAAAAAAATTGATATCGAAACCCGCCTCCAGACCGAGGCGGGTTTTTTTATTCAGATAAGATTTATACAAAAAACAATGGCAGAACTAAACAGGTATTCTAAAACGTTAACGCAGGATCCAACACAACCTGCTGCGCAGGCAATGTATTATGCAATCGGATTTAAGGAAGAAGATTTTAAGAAAGCCCAGGTAGGTGTTGTAAGCATGGGCTGGGATGGTAATCCCTGCAACATGCATTTGAATGATTTTGCATCACGGGTAAAAGACAGCGTAAATAAAGTTGATGGTTTATTAGGGTTGCGTTTTTATACCATTGGTGTGAGCGATGGCATAAGCATGGGCACCGATGGCATGCGTTACAGTTTAGTAAGCCGCGATGTAATTGCCGATAGCATTGAAACCAATGCAGGCGCTCAATATTATGACGCTATCGTTGCAATACCGGGTTGCGATAAAAACATGCCGGGTTGCATAATGGCTATGGGAAGACTGAATCGCCCTTCCATAATGTTATACGGTGGTACCATTGAACCCGGCCATTACAAAGGACAAAATGATTTAAATATCGTATCTGCTTTTGAAGCCCTGGGGCAAAAGATTGCCGGTAATTTAAGCGAAGAAGATTTTAAAGGCATTGTTCGCCATGCATGTCCCGGCGCCGGCGCCTGTGGCGGCATGTACACCGCCAATACTATGGCCAGCGCTATTGAAGCCATGGGCATGAGTTTGCCCTATTCATCAAGCAACCCTGCATTAAGCGAAGCGAAACAGAAAGAATGTGATTCGGTTGGTGAAGCTATTAAGTTATTGCTTGAAAAAGATATCAAGCCAAAAGATATTATGACGCGTAAGGCATTTGAAAATGCCATTACTGTTGTGATAGTATTGGGCGGAAGCACTAATGCAGTGTTGCATTTGATTGCTGTGGCAAAGAGTGTGGGTGTGGATTTAACGATTGATGATTTTCAGAAGATAAGTGACAGGGTGCCCATGCTGGCAGACTTTAAGCCAAGTGGCAAATATATGATGGCAGACCTGCATCAATATGGCGGCGTGCCTGCGGTAATGAAATATCTGTTGAGCAAAGGCCTCATACATGGCGACTGTTTAACGGTAACCGGTAAAACCATTGCAGAGAATTTAAAAGATGCGCCCGATCTTGATTTTGAAAAGCAGGATATTTTAATGCCGCTGGAAAAGCCGCTCAAGGTAACAGGCCACTTACAAATTTTATACGGCAACCTTGCCGAGAAAGGTAGTGTTGCAAAAATTACCGGCAAAGAAGGCGAGCGTTTTGAAGGCACTGCAAGAGTGTTTGAAGGCGAAGCGCATTTGATAGAAGGTTTGCAAAGCAAGCGTGTGCATGCAGGCGATGTGGTGGTAATACGCGGCATCGGCCCCAAAGGTGCGCCGGGCATGCCTGAAATGCTGAAACCAACGGGTGCCATTATTGGCGCAGGTTTAGGTAAAAGTGTTGCCTTAATAACCGATGGCAGGTTTAGCGGCGGCACACATGGTTTTGTGGTGGGCCACATTACACCGGAAGCGCAGGAAGGCGGCCTGATTGGTTTGGTTGAAGACAATGATATAATTGAAATAGATGCCATCAATAACACGCTTACTTTAAAAGTGAGTGAAGAAGAAATTGCGAAGCGCAAAGCTGCATGGAAGCAGCCTGCATTAAAAGCAACAAATGGTGTTCTTTATAAATATGCAAGAAGTGTAAAAACGGCAAGTGAAGGTTGTGTTACCGATGAAGAGTAGCCTGTCTGAACAATGATTTTGGGAGGATTGGAATGATTAGAAGATTTAGTATGTTATCAGCAACAG
>JAEWJV010000491.1 GCA_023386395.1 Bacteroidota bacterium | reverse complement strand
CCCGGTGGAAACCATTGAAACTTTAATACAGCGTATTGCAAAAATAAATGCCGATTTAAAAACTACAGATCCTTTTCGCTTTAATAAAAATGCTTTGCTGTATGCATTGCAACAGTTAATGCCTGATGATATGCACCTGCTGCCGAACACTAATAAAAAATTACTGAAGCAATTTTTACAGCACATAAATTTTGCAGCGGCTTATTTATCTACCCATCAAACAAAGCAATTGATTGAATTAATGCAGCCTTTACATGCTGAACACGAATGGCTGCAGCATGAATTGAATACGTTATTGCGGCAGCAACATAAACAGGAGCGATGGGAAAAATATAAAGTTATTTTGGCCATTGTGCTCGCCGCGGTTTTATGTTTAATTATTTTTTTAGTGGCAGCAAGATAATATGTACTGCACGCTCATTATAACACGTTATCCAAAACATCTCGGCATATTTGGCTTTTTATCAATGTCTTTATTCCGCTTGCCTTTATGGTTAAATGGGAAGATGAAATTTTTTAAACTGATGGGCAGCGGCAAAAATGGAACATTTGATATTCATCCTGATTTAAATCAATGGGCATTGCTATTTACAGCAGATGATACAATAACAAAAGCACCTGCATTTCTTTACCGCTATTGGAAGTTTTTTAGATGTGATATAAAAGAATTGTTGTTGCAGCCAATAGAAGGCCATGGCTTATGGAATGGGAAAAAAGTTTTTGGTGAACTCCCGAAAGAAACAATGTATGATGGGCCGGTAGCTGTATTAACAAGGGCAACCATACGGTTGAGCCGTTTAAAAGATTTCTGGAGTAATGTTGATGCTGTGGCTGATATAACGCCGTCAGCAAAAGGCTTAATTATTTCTTATGGAATAGGAGAAGTGCCCTGGATAAAACAGGCAACATTCAGCATCTGGGAAAATAAAGCTGCTATGAAAAATTTTGCATACAGCTTACAACAACATAAAAATGTAATGCATAAAACCCGCAGTGAAAACTGGTATAGCGAAGAAATGTTTGTGCGCTTTCGTATGCTGCGCATGGAAGGTTTTAACGAAAGTGTTGCCCTAAAAAAGCTTATCTTGCAATCCACTTATGAAGAAGCATAACCTGCTCGCCATTTTTCTTAATCTTACCTAACGTGCAGCGCTGCCGGCCTTTGTTGATTGCTGCATAATTCTTCTTCTTTAATCAAAAAAACATTTTATGAATGATAACAACTATTATATAGAATCAGAAATTGGTGCGCTTCGAAAGCTGATTATACATAGCCCCGATGGCGGCATTGGCAAAATAATACCGGGCACTTTTGCCGACAATTTATACGATGATATAGTTCACTTAAAAAGCATGCAGAAAGAATATAATCACTATGTAATGTTGTTGTTATATTTTCTTGATCCTGCCAAAATTGATTATATAAAAAAATGCCAGGCTTCCACGAATGAAAAACTGAAAGCCAATTGCTTTATTCCCGGTAAAAAAGAGTATTTCAATTCAGATAAAGTGCTTGAAGTGCAGCATTTATTAGAACAAATACTGAAAGATGAAAAGGTAAAACTCCGGTTAATTTCAGCAGTTTGCTCGTATGAGGAATCAAGCCATAAAACACAATTGCAGCTTGAAGCTATTGAGGATGCAGCGCTGCTTGCAAGAATCTTGATCAGTGGCATCCTGTCTAAAGAAGCAAGCGGTTCGCATGAAGACCAATACATCTTTCCGCCAATACCCAATTTTATTTTTACAAGGGATATCGGCATCATGATTAAAGACCATATTCTTTTAAGCCGCATGGCTACTACGGCAAGAAAACGCGAATCGCTCATCACAAAATTTCTTGCCATGTATTTCCTGTTTAAAGAAGATCCAAACAAAGTAATGGAAGTGATTGAAGACAGCGACTTCTTTTTGTATGAAGAGATGGAGCGAAAAGCGCGTTTTATCAGTATTGAAGGCGGCGATATAATGATGATACATCCACAGCATTTAATTGTTGGGTGCAGTGAAAGAACTTCATCTAATGCCATCAATGAAATTATCCATACTATATTTTCAAAGGATCTCGGTATTGAGAAGATTTCTGTTGTAAAAATTGCCAAGAACCGTGCGCAAATGCACATTGACACCATTTTTACCCAGGTAAAACGCAATGTTTGGGTGTTATACGGAAGATATTCTGAAAATATTATTGCCGCTGAAAATAAAGTGAAACAATCTTATTTAAGACGGCTGATGCACCAGCCTGATTTAGTTGGTATTGAAGAGCCGGAAATATTGCAGTTTTTCAAGCCGGCTGATGCATTTTATAAACCCGATATAGATTATAGTGTAGATAAAAAACTTTCGGGCATTGAAGAATTGCTGGTGCAGGTAAGTGTTGAAGATTATCATTGTGATCCTGCTGATGTGAAAATAATTTATAGCGGTGGTAATGAATTTCCTTATGATGACCGTGAACAATGGACGGATTCCTGTAATGTAGTTGCTTTAAAGGAAGGTGTTGTAATTGGTTATGACAGGAATGATTATACCGCTGAAAGCTTTCGTAAAAACGGGTTCGAAGTAATCACTACAGCCGGGTTGTTTAAAAAGTTTGATGGTGGTTTAAACCCGCAATCATTAAAAGATACATTGATTTTATTGCCTTCTGCAGAACTCTCAAGAGCACGTGGCGGCTCACATTGCATGAGCATGCCTTTGTTAAGGGATAAACTCATATAATAAATAGTGCATCAGTTAAAATGCAGTTGATCTATTTCCCGGTAAATGCCCTTCGCAGCAAGGCTATAATCGCCGTAAAAACAGCAGAACCTATTACAGCCCAAACAACAGGAAAAGACTGGCCTTGTATGGAAATTTCAAATATAGGCGGCAGTCCGAATTTGGCTGCTATCCATGTACCGATGTAAGCACCGATAAAACCAACAATAATTGATACAAGGCAGCCACCAAGATCGTAACCGGCAAGTGACTGGCCAATACCGCCGCATATTGCAGCTATTAAAAGCAGGAGCAGAAATCCCATTAATGTCATGGCAAAAAATTTAATTAAATATAAACTTATTTACGACGCCGTTTGCTTAAAGCTGAATTTGAAATCGCAAATAATCAATAATCAATGCTCAATTGCTTTAGCCTTATTTCACCCGTGTAAACATCATTGTTTTTCCTAGCCACCGCACAAGATAATATCCTCTTACTTTAAGGTCATTGGGCGATATTAACCAAACAGTAGCATCCCAGGTGCGGCCGCTGGTGCAGTCGTAAATTTTTCCGTCCGTCCACCTGTTTTGCCTGGCATTATATTTCAGGCCAGATAATACATCCATGCCCACAATTTTCCTGGACCTTAATTCTTCGTTGGGGTTTTTTATATCTGTTTCAGGAAGCATATTCTCAGGATTGCTGAACCACACTATTCTCGCCTGGAAATTATCATCCTGTTTATAAACCTCCACAATAAGGTTCTTTTCTGCAGATTCCCATTTGCCTAATATGGCATCGGGATTATGCTGCGCATTAAGCGAAAAGGCTGATAATAACAAAGTAATTACAGTAATATA
>JAEWJV010000486.1 GCA_023386395.1 Bacteroidota bacterium | reverse complement strand
GAATAGGACAGTCTTTGTAACCTGTTTGAAAAAAAACTTCCTGCAGCTTGTGCAACTATAGAATCAGACAATAAGCCTGCATTAACAGCTTTAGCGACGGAGTGTAAGCCAAAAGGCTGACTGTTATTCTTAATCAGCCATTGCATTTTTTCTTTCGCAAAACTGGTGTATCTTTTTGCAATTCCGGTATAACCGGCCGCTATTGCTATTGCTGCAAAGCTTTGCCATGCCTGTAAACAAAGGCATCGGTAAACAAGCCTGCCTTCAGGAAGATTTGGGTTTTCAAAACCCGCCCCAAGCCTTTCATCCCAACCTAAAAAAGCAAGATTTGGTAGCGAATCAAAATACTGTTTAGCAGTGGTAAGCTTTTCTTCAGCATTATTTAAATATTTTTTTAAAAATGCCGTGTCTGCGGTGTAATTAAAATAATCTGCAAGACTAAGCACCCAATACAATGCATACGCCGGGATACTATTATCTAACTTTGCCGTGTACGCCAGGTTTTTCTTTACCAGGTCATAATTCCCAAAGGCAACCAGAGAAGCAGCTTGTGCGGGGTAAGCATCACCCGTCCAGGAATGGCGATCACTTCTTTCCATTAGAATAGCACCAATATAATCTTTCATGAAATTTAACCGTACCGTATAAGCACCTGTGTACCAAAGGCGGTTAAGCATTGAATCATTTGTGTGAAAAGAGCCAGAATAGTTTGCCGGTTTTACCTGGCAAATCAATCTTATATTGTTTACATGAAAAGGTTTTTTTACATTTTTAAAATGAAGCCACACAAAGCGCACGCCTTCATATAATTCATCATTTAATTCTAATCTGAAGGTATTGCCATATCGCACAGGTTTTAATGTTTTTGCGGGATGTTGCGCTCCTTCGTTTACAATAGCTGGTTCATTGTATTCACTAATACTCATTTCAACATCGCCTGATAACTCTTTACTGTCAAATTCAGGCCAGGCTGCATGTTCAACACCAAAGTCAAACATTATATCTACATCCGAACGAATAAGCCATTCATTGTTTATAACCGACGCTGCTGAAGATGGAAAAGTTTGCGCTGTTATAGGTTTCGCTACAAAATATTGAAGCGCTTGCGCAGCATCCGTATTTAGCCATTGATAATTAACCAACGGATCCGGAGAAGCAGGATTTTTTTGTGATGAAAAGCTGCCACCATGCAGTTTTTTATATGGCTGTTTAACCTGTGCTTTTACAACAAAAGGGATTAGCAAAAGCCAAAGCCAAAAGCTCCGTCTTATAAATAGCTTAATAGTTATTTGCACCTGTTTTAATTATTTAATCATGATTGGTAATAAATAAAAAGCTGTTTGAATTAGCAGTGAAAATTTTATTATGCAACCATAGCAGAAGGGAGTGACACAAAGGACGATGAACAGCATTACCAAAGCCGGTTACAGAAAATGAATTAATCAACCCAAACAGCCTGTAATTCCCAAGGGCTAATATTTAATGCCAATAATTTTCACCGGCCCTAATAAGCCCGAAGCTTGCAATTCACTATCGGGCTTGTAAGGATTATAGCTAAGCCATGTTTTACGTTTTTCAACCGGCAACCGCTGATCCCCGATCAACCTGTTTACCCAAGTATTTGCCACCGTAATTTCAAGTGTATTGTTTCCTTTTTTTAATGCGTTGGTTATATCAATAGAATAAGGCGCAACCCAAATACCACCAACATCTTTGTTGTTAACTTTAATTGCCGCTGTTGCTGTAACATTGCCAAGGTCAAGCAATATTTTTTCATGCTGAACATCATCACCCTTCCAGTTAAAATTTGTTGTATAAACAGCCTTGCCTGAATAATATTTTATGGAAGAATCTGCGCTTTTGCCCCAGTCAAATAAGGTGTTTGAAACAACAGCTTTTGCAGGCCCCCTGAATGCTGTATCAAACTGTATTTTCCATTGATTGGTTAGCGGCGTGGAGAATACAGTATCTGCTTCATTATAATTATTTTTTCGGGAGGTGGTTATTGTTTGTGGTTTGCGAAAAACAATAAATACACTGCCCGCAACATCCAATTGCAAAGGCATTTCTGTGGTACCATTATTATTTGTATAATTTGATAAATCACGTTGTGTTCCATCTAATGGGTTCCATAGCTCAGGCTGTTTGCCGGTAACGCGGAATACAGGATTTACCGAAACCTTTTTTGATGACTGGTTTGATAGGAAATATATGTCAGCACCTGCTTCATGGCGATGGATAAACAGCAATGAATCTTTGGCGCCTCTCGATTGCATATCGGGTTGTATATGCATATCAGCAAGCACCTGTTCTATTGAATATCCATTTATCATTCTTCCTTTTCCATACGCATTGTTGCATTTGCCATCCTGCGTTGACGCGCCCCATAAAGTTTGCGCCAGCATTTTCACACTATCATCTGCAAAAGGATAATTTTGAAGGCTCGGCGAACGTTCCGGCCGTGGCCCCAATATTGTTCCGCCATCATTCATTAATTGCTGAATTTTTTTCAGCAATTCAGGACGCATATTATTTAGCTCAGGCAATACAAGCAGCGCATAACTCATTCCATCAGGTAACACAAACCTCCCGTTTTTCACGGAAAGCCGTTTCATAATTACTTCGGCATTTATATAATCAAACGAATAACCTTTTGGCAGCGGCGGGTTTTGTACGCCGGTCATCTTTGGTGCGTCTTCACCAATAAAATAGGCTACATCGGCCACATATTTTCCCTGCTGCAGCATCATGTTGCACCTCTTAAGATATTGTGTGAATGGGTGCATTTGCGAAAACCACGTATTGTAACGGTTAAACTCCGTACCAAAACCTGTGTTAACGCCGGGCATTGTATCGTTTGGTTCCAGAAAATAAACATGCAACAAAGTATTATTGATGCCATCGCAAAAAAAGCGGTCACCTCTTTGCTTTAACAATGCAGGATAGCGTGCATATGTTTGCCCGCCGGCAGTAAACGATTCAGCCGAAATTTTTGTTTTGCCGTAAATATGCGCCGATGAAGAAGCCGCTTTATTTTCTATATTGCCTAAGTACCCTTCCGTCCAAAACTCGCCGCCTACTTCGTCCGACTGGCCGCCATATTGCAAAAATTCTCCCGGGAAACCCCAGTGACCGTAATTCTCAAGCCATGTTGTTAATCCATGTTTATGGCTTACATCACGCAAACCACCAACATAATCATACGCAATTTTATCAGCCACCAATCTTCTTACATCCCACAAAAAACGGTCGGCTACATCTTCGCTGCCCACTACCTTGCCTTCCATTACCGGCAAATAGGGCAAAGGGTCGTAGCCATATTGTTGCATAAAATCCTGCTTAAAGCTATCGGTCCAGTTCTGGCCACCGGTTTCATAGCTGTCTTGCACCACAACCTTAAAAGTTTTACGGTCTTCAGGCGGAATGCGGCTTAAAATTTCACCTATATAGGCATCAAAATGTGTAGCCACATGCGCTTTGCTCATTTTATCTACCTCAAGCCCGGTGCCTTCAGGTGAAGCCGGTGTGTTTGTAACATTGGTAGGCGTCATTCCTACACGGGAAATAATCCATTCACCTTGCGGTGCATCCCAATCAAGCAGGCCGCCGGGTTGCATTTTATCACTAATATCAATTACTTTATTTTGACGGATTATAAGCGATGTGTCGTTTACTGCGGCTTGTTGTGGCCACAAGTAGGCATCCCATAACGGATGCGGTGTTTGCCACATTTTCGCCAGTGTTTTTTCTTTATAATCTTCAACCACCGGCATGCCTGATAAAATAATATTTTTGAAGGCCGCATCTTTTGAAGAGTGTGTAAATACCAGCTTAAAACTATCGCTGTTTGTTTGTTCAAAACTTTGGGTAACAGCGGCATAAGGATCGAAACCAACATTTAACTGGCTGTTAGTGCGGTTTACTTCAAAAGACTTCAACAATACATAATTGCCTTCATTATTTTTAAAATAAAGCTCTGCTTTTGTAAAGATGTCGTGCTCGTCGGGGTACAGCATTAAACTTCTTGCTGTTATTTTATCAGCAGATGAAAAATAGATAACAGAATCCTGATCAATCATTATTTTATTATTGGCTGAATAATATTGTTTTGATGGCGTAACGGAATTGCCTGTTATGTATGGATAAGCAATAACAAACTTATCCTGGAAAGTATCTTTAGGTTGACGAAGCTGAAGATGAATGTGCGTACCGCCTTTTACTAAAGTATCAGCAAAAGCAAGATAGCGCATAGCTTGTTCGGGCTTAACCCAGGGCCCGCCGGATTGCGACCAGCCCGGGCCATTAAAGATGCCGATCTCAATATTTAAATCACCGGCTGTTTTTAAGGCAGTATGCAACGCATCCCACCATTCCGACGTAAAAATCTTTACATTGCCATAAGGCGTTTCAGATGGATTCATTGCAATATTGCCGATGAAAGCACGGTTAATGCCAGCCTGCTTCATGGCGTGCAAATCTTTTATAATTCCTTCTTTTGAAATATTGTCAGATAACCAATACCAGTAGACGCTTGTTTGAATTGAATCGGGAATATTAGTAAAAATTCTTCCGATCGTTTCCATTGAATTTTGCTGTGCTGAAACTTTACAAACTGATACAATCAATACTAAACAAAAACTTAGTAATATCCTGTTCATCTTTCTAAACATATTCACTATTTAAAAGGTCAAGGCTAAACTTGTTTATTCAATATTTATTAACTGATTTTATTAGATTAATACCTCCCTGTAGCTATCAAATAGTTGCATCTTTTCAATTATCAATATTGCATTCAAACTCATAGTCACCTTCGTTAACAGTTAACACACTTCGTTGGCCTTCCTGCACATGTAATTTAACACCGGGCATATCTGCGACGGTTTTCCCATTTATTTTGATTGATCGATTTTGCGTTGCAGGCAAATAAACATTTGCAGTAGTTCCTTTGGGCACGCTTAATTTTAAAGTAAAAAGATTACCTGCAGTTCGTTGCCAACACACCAAAATGTTACCGGCAGCGCTTGCTACATTTCCTTTGGCCCACATTAAATCGCCTGTAAAAGGTTTTACAGAAAATGTTTTCCAGCCATATCCTGTAGGTTCTACTCCAAGTACTTTTTGGGAAAGCAGTGCAGTTGGTCCTGAAGACCAGGCGTGCGAAGTTGAGCCCCATGGTAAATTCCATCCTTCATGCCATGCTCCGTTAAATGATGAAAGGCGGGTTTGAGCGCCCCAGTTTTTTCTCATGTAATTAAGCGCCCAATGTCCATATCCTTCATTAAACATTGATTTTAAAGTCCAGTAAGCAAAAGATTCTTCGCTTGCCTTACCGCTATCCATAATTAATATGCTTATTGAAGCTTTTTTACTGCTGTCGGCCAGTCCATAAGTTAATGCATAAACCTGTGTTTGCTGTCCAATCTTAGTGCCTTCATAGCTATCTAAGTAGGCCAATGCCTTTTCAGACCAAAGCTCTTTATTAATATTTTCCTTCAACGTTGCTTCCTTTTTTTTCCATTTAGCTTCCTGTAAAGTATCATTATTAAAGTCTGTCGCAATTGCTTCTGCTGCATTTAATGCGCCATAGTATAAACAGTTAAGCGCAGTTACAATATTTTTCTTTTCTATATAATAAGTATCAGGCCAGTCGAGCACAATCCATCCGGGAAGGTTAGCCAGTAAGCCGGTTTTTTTATCAATAAATGGCTGATAATAATCCATTGCCTTTTTTAAATTTGGATATAAGCCTTCAATCAATTTATCCTTTCCGAAATACATAAAATATTCATGCATCATCAGTACCCATTCCAACTGGTAATCGGCTAAATAGGTAGAACTGCCGGGTTGCATAAAATAATCGGTGGGATAACGGCTTCTTACAGCTCCATCATTACGCCAGCGTTGGGATTCAGCGCCGGATAAAATGTTGTAGGCCGACAGCAATCCTGAACTCTTACCAAAAGCATAATTTCCATATATCTGCATATAACGGGATTCGCCGGCTATGTATTGTGTGTGTTCACGCC
>JAEWJV010000483.1 GCA_023386395.1 Bacteroidota bacterium | reverse complement strand
CATTTACCCGGTAAAGAAGGGTTGATTGCCCTCTTAAAAGAAAAAGGGTTTACTGTTGAACCCGTTTTTTCATCCCGCAAAATAAAAGCAGCCGATTATAAGGTTGCAGAAGTGGAACAACCATGGTATGATATAAAGGATGAATCGGGTTATTATACGGTGCAAATGCCCGGTAAAGCTGGTAACCTGAACCTGTATGCCATAGTGAACATGAAAATGTATTTCGATGTTTTTAAAAGCACCATATACATGACAACGGCCCTGCAAACGCCGTACACCCAAAAAATGGCCGACAGTGTTTTCAATGATGTTATTTCCTATTATTTCAATACCAATAAATATTCTGATGGAAAGCCCATCACTATTAATAATATACCCGGCCGCGAATTTGTTTCATCCAAAAACAATTATAGCCATGGTTATTTTTTGTTTAAAGATGGAATGATGTATATGGCAATTGCAGTAAGCATGAAAAAAGATACTTCGGGTGTAGCATTCATCAATAAATTCCTGCATTCATTTACCATACATACAGCGGGCAGTGGCAATGAAGCGTTTAGTTATGTAAATAATATGAAGGCTTATAAATTAAATGTTCCCGGCACGCCTAAGTCTGGCAGCGAAATGCTTGACAGGGATAAAGACACTTCTATAAACATGGAGCTGAATATTTCAACAGACCCTGTAAATGGTTCGTACTATTTTTTCGGAACAAATGAAGCTGCCGGCGGCTTTTACATAACGAATGACAGTGTAACGCTGGCAAACATAAGAGCATCTCAAAGAAGCCGTTTTACCAGGCTTACTGTTGATAGCATGTATTTTAAAAATGGCCACCGCGCATTGGAAATTAGCGGCAAGATGAAAGATGCACCGCTTACGCTTGATGCACATTATGAGTTCAGGGGTAACAGGTGGTATGCATTGGTTGCCATGTACGATTCTGCAAGAGGAAAAGCAGCAGCACAAAGATTCATGAACTCTTTTCAGCCTATTAACTATGTAAATGGTAACTGGAAAACTAATGCTTCAGGCGATGGTTTATTTTCAACGTGGTCGCCGGAAAACTTCAGGTATATTATGAACCCGAACGATGGCGATACAACATTCAGTTATGAAAGCTATGACTCGTCGAGAGCGGATAGCTACAGTATTTATATTCAGCATTTCAATAATTATTACTGGCAGGAAAGCGATTCTGCTTTCTGGAAAAACATTATTGAAAACTATAAAAGTTCGCAGGATGGCGATAGCGCTTTGTATGTAAAATCAATAAGCAACGATAAGGTTAGCGGGTATGAATTTGCTTTCCGGTCGCCGGGTTCGCACAATATAAAAAGGCTGAGAAAATTATTGAATGATGGGAAAATATATTCATTGGTAACCATACAGGATTCGGCAGAAATTAATAATGCCAACACCAATAAATTTTTTGAATCATTCCGGTTTAATAAGGTTTTACCAAGCGATGGTTTATTTATTTCCAAAGCCAGCGTTTTATTGAATGATCTTGTTTCAGAAGATTCGGCCACAAAAGCATCGGCGGCTAATTATTTAGATGAAGCGTCATTCACAAAAAATGATTTGCCTTTGCTGCACCAGGCTGTATTAAAAACCTATATTGATAAAGATGAGGAGGATGATTATGACGGTGTGCGGGAGAATATAAGGCGCATCATTACCAGGTTAAAAGATTCATCTTCTTATCTGTTTGCAAAAACACATTACAACGAAGCAGACGATGAAACTAAAAATGTATTGCTCGATATAATGGTTACGTTTGAAACGGCAGCGCATTTTGATGAGATAAAAACATTGCTGCTTCAAAATCCGCCGCATATCACGCCTTCTTACACCTTTACCAATATACTGCTTGATACTTTACAGCTCACGGCATCCCTATTTAAGGATTTGCAGCCACTTATAAAAGACACAGCAATGGCGCCGGTTATTGTAAGAGTAGCAAATAAACTTTTAGACAGCAGCCTGGCGGATAAGTCTTTCCTGGAAAACTACCGCCAGGATATTTTGAAGTTTGCAACGCAACAATACCTGCTTGCTCAAAGCGACGAGGATAATTACAGCGCAGCAAATTATGCTTTGATAAACCTGCTTGGTAAAATGAATAATGTAGAAAGCAATACAATACTGCAACAATGGAGCCTGCTAAACAATAATTATCTGCAGCTTAGCGCTCTTGAAAAACTGCTGGAAAATAACCAGCCCGTTGACAGCAGGGCCGTTAAAGCGCTGGCGGCAGATAAATCCCAGCGTACCGACTTGTATGAAGCATTAAAATCTTATAAAAAAGAAAAGCTTTTTCCCGTACAATATCTTTCTCAGAAATCTTTTGCTGAAAGCCTTGTGTATGTAGCATCTTCCGACGATGAATACCCGGATACAATGGTTTATCTTTCTAACAAGGTTTTAAAGTTCCAGGGCAAACAGGCCAGGTTTTATTTTTATAAAGTTGGCTTTGGAGAAGATGGAGATACAACGGATTACCTTGCCTGTGCGGGACCTTTTAATGTGAATGAAAAAGATGTAGCCATTAAGAACGCAGAAGCTGATGTTTATTATGACGACGAATATGATGAGGATACAAAAGATGAGCTTACGGAGGCGCTCATAGCACAAATGGAAGACTGGTATAAAGCTGCTGAAAAGTAATTAACGCAGCTTTCATCCCGCCACCAGCGCCCCATCCTTATACACGGGCAGCACATTGGCCACATTTGGCGTAACGCAATATTCAAGGTCTTTTTCCAGGCCGAATGCAGAAAGCCGGTGCCAGTGCGTGAGCTTTCTTATAAAAGCATACATATTATCTCCATGAAGATTATACATGTCTTCAGCCATTAAGCTGCTGTCGCAATGAATAGTGAAATGCTCTTTTACGCTGCTGATAACAGCACCTGCAAATAAAGTGTCTTCCAGGTTAAAGCGGTCTTTCCAGGCAGAACAGCCGAGAATTACATTTTTTTTAGATGCAATAAGATGTTCACTCACCGCAGATAAATTAGGAAAGGAACCCGTTACAACTTCCGACGCGCCTTTGTCCAGCGCCATGTGCAGCAGCCTGGTGCCGTTAGTGGTTGTAAGCACCAGCGTTTTGCCTTCAATAAATTCACGAAAATATTCTGCGGGAGAATTGCCATGCTGCAGGCCTTTAATTATTTTACCATCCCGCTCGCCGGCAGTAACAGCATTTAATTTTT
>JAEWJV010000480.1 GCA_023386395.1 Bacteroidota bacterium | reverse complement strand
CCAATACCTGCAAAATGACAGGCAATTCTTGAACCCATTACACCACTGCCCAAAACGGCAACTTTTTTTATAGAACGTTTCATTCGTATAATTTTTGTTTTTCAATGGCCGAATGGAACTCGCATCCTATTCACTCGTTTCTGGGGGAGTTTTATTATGCTCGTTTCATTCGCTATCTTAAAAGTTTATAAGTTCAGCAATCAAAAGTAAAAATAGTTAGTTATGCAACTATTTTTTGAAATTAAGTATAAAAGTTATCCGTTTGATAAAAATGGCATTCTTTAAAGAAGCGTGTTCCATTTTTTTGTCAAGACATTTTCAGCATGAAAGTTTTAGCTATTATATTCCAGCTCCTAATCTGAACTGAACAGGCGACACGAAACTTTAGCGGCATTTCCCATTAACAAAACAAATTATTTACTTTCATCGCATAAACAGCTTTATGCAAACTGCTCCCAAGAAAGTTATTAATGCCTGGGCTATGTATGACTGGGCCAACAGCACTTATAATTTAGTTATTACAACCACTTTTTTTCCTATTTATTTCACAGCAGTTACAAAACATGCTTTTGGCAGTGAGAAGGTGCCATTGCTTGGCAGAACGTTTATCAACTCTTCTTTATATGATTACACTTTGGCAGCAGCCTATTTTATTATTGCGCTTTTATATCCTGTGCTTACTTCCATTGCAGATACAAGGGGCAACAAGAAAAACTTCATGCGGTTTTTCTGTTACATGGGTGCTATCGGCTGCAGTGCTTTATATTTTTTTCATGGTGATAATATCTGGGTTGGCATTATTGCTTTTATGATGGCAGCCGCAGGTTATGTAGGAAGCCTTGTTTTTTACAATGCTTTTCTGCCCGAAATAGCGTTACCCCAAGACCAGGACAGGATAAGTGCCAAAGGTTTTTCGTTTGGATATATCGGCAGCGTAATCATGCAACTCGTGGGTTTTGTTTTGGTACTGCTGCTGGCAGATAGCCCCTGTTATCTTGGCCCGCGCATTACTTTTCTACTGGTTGGAATTTGGTGGGCCGGTTTTGCGCAAATAACTTTTGCCCGTTTGCCGGAAACAAAAAGAGATAATACTGTAAATGGCAACGTTTTTAGAAATGGTTTCGAGGCTGTAAAAAAAGTATATGCAGAAGTAAAAAACATGCCCGTGTTAAAGCGGTACCTGCGCGGTTTTTTCTTTTACAGCATGGGCGTGCAAACTGTTATGCTTGCTGCTACAATATTTGGAAGCAAATTGTTGCAGCTGGAAGATACCAAGCTTATTATTACCGTTGTAGTTATACAACTCGTGGCTATTCCCGGCGCTATATTAATGAGCCGCTTATCTAATGTTTTTGGCAACCTTAAAGTATTAATGGGTGTAATTATATTCTGGATATTGATTTGTGTGGCGGCTTATTTTACCGCAGACTATAAAATAAAAGGTGGCAATCCCGAATATTTTTTTTACGGATTGTCAGTAGCTGTTGGTTTGGTAATGGGCGGCATACAGTCTTTAAGCCGCAGCACTTATTCAAAGCTGATGCCTGAAACAAAAGACACAGCTTCGTTCTTTAGCTATTATGACCTCACCGAAAAAATTGCCATTGTTATCGGCATGCTGGCTTTTGGTTATATTGAAGAACTTACCGGTAATATGCAAAACTCCGTATTGAGTTTAATTGTATTTTTTGTTATCGGTTTTATATGGCTTTTTTCTGCGTTGAAGAAGCAGCAGTCTTTAAGCAGTTAAGGCATAATAAATGCTTATATATCTTGCGCTAAAAATAAACGTGTATGAAGTTATACAGCATAGAGACAGAACTGTTCAAACTTGATGGCGGCGCAATGTTTGGCGTGGTTCCCAAATCAATATGGAACAAATTAAATCCTGCAGACGAAAATAATTTATGCACATGGGCCATGCGCTGCTTGCTGATTGAAGATGGCAACAGGTTGATATTAATTGATAATGGCCTGGGCAATAAACAAAGCGAAAAATTTTTCAGCCATTATTATTTGCATGGCGATGCTACGCTTGAAAAATCTTTAGCGGCAAACGGTTTCAGTAAAGATGATATTACCGATGTTGTTTTAACGCACCTGCATTTTGATCACTGCGGCGGCAGCGTTGACCGCGATGGTGATAAGCTGGTTCCCGCATTTAAGCATGCTACTTATTGGAGTAACCAGGAACACTGGAACTGGGCCGTTTACCCTAATGACCGCGAGAAAGCATCTTTCTTAAAAGAAAATATATTGCCTATACAGGAAAGCGGGCAACTGAAGTTTATTGAAAGTGTAAACAATGAAGCCGATGAACCATTGGGCGAAAACCACTTCAATGATAAAATCACCGTTCGCTTTGTAAATGGCCACACGCAGCAAATGATGCTGCCGCAAATAAAATATAAAAACAAAACCATTGTTTATGTGACTGACCTGTTGCCTTCGGTGCATCATATTCCAATGCCTTACATAATGGGTTATGATATGTTTCCGCTAACCACTTTGCATGAAAAGAAATCTTTTCTTACAGAAGCTTTAAACAACGATTATATTTTATTTTTTGAGCATGACCCCAAACATGAATGTTGCACATTGAAGCAAACAGAAAAAGGCATAAGGGAAAATGAAATTTTTAAGCTGAATGAATTGTAAATATTATTCAATCTGAAAAAAACATGGCTGATTGCTTGGATTCAAGCCATGAAAAAAGCCTCCGCTGCTAACAGAAGAGGCTTGTGTATTGACCGCTGCTGATATATTATTTTATCCAGTTGAAATTTCTGTCATAATGATTGTAGTTATGCTTATTTCTGTAATCAAGAAAACGATTGTTTACGGCTTCGATTTTATTGTTTCTTTCTCTTTGTAATTGCTGTATAAGATCAATTTTTCTTGACGCCGCAATACGCAGGTTCATCGCTTCTCTCACCTGCTGATTATAAGTGGCATTAATGTTTGCAATTTGCCGGCTCCGCTCAACGGTTGTAAATGAATACGTTTCCACATAACGCTTTCCATAGCTAAAATGTACAGCCGGCGTACGAAATGTAACAGCCGCCGCAAACGGTTGTGAAAAGGCTGCTGTACTTATAATGAACAAGGTTAAAAAGAGCGTAAAGATTTTTTTCATGTTGTTGATTTTTTAATGTTAATCAATGCTTCTGAGATGAGGTTTTTCTTTTTGCGTTTATCAAAACATTGTTAATCATAAACAGCCGTCATCATCAATACAAAACCTGGCTTCAAACAAAAAAGCAACGCTGTTATTGCGTTGCTTTTTTGTTTGCATATTATTAATGCAATATTATTTTTCTTGTGAACTGTCCTGTTTTTGCTGCTGCATTCTCTGCATCTGTTCCTGCATTTGCTGTTGCATAGGATTTACAGGCTGTGCAGGTGCATCGGTTACATCTTTCACCTCTATATCAAATACCAGGTTTGAAAATGCAGGAATTTCATTGCCCCGCCGTTCTTGCCCATAGCCCAGGAAGGCCGGAATATACAATTTGCCTTTCCCGCCTTTGCCAAATAATGGCAGCCCGTCGCTGAAGCCCGGTATCATACCCGGTGCTCCCACTACAAATTCAAGTGGTTCGGTGTGCCCTTTGCTGCTATCCATATTGGTATCAAACACATGGCCCGTTGTGAGCAGCCTGCCACGGTACATTAAAGAAACCTTTTTGCCGGAATCAGCTTTCAGTGCCGGATCGCCGGCATTTTCAATAATAGCATATGTACCATTTGCTGCCTTAACACCTTTCCGGTTATTCTTCGCCAGGTAGTCTTCTATCGCTTTAATCTCACTATTCTTTTCATCTTCCATTGATTTTTCATAATCTGCCATTACAGCTTTTTCATCTTTAAAAACCTGCAGCAGTTTAACTTTTGCAACCATTACCTGGCCTTTTACAAAGAGTTCATCATAGCCCTGGATCATTTTTTTATTCTTCAAAGAATCAATGTTCATGCTCACCACAGCGCTATCGCCCACACTCATCAGCGGTATAATTTCCATGAAAGAATATGCTGATCTTTTACTCGTATCAACCGGGCCATAACCTGGCACATGGCCAAAAGTGCTTTGTAAAACCGAATCACGGTCCATTAACCTGAACTCTACATTAAACTTTATAAATTCACCGGCTTTGGGTTTCTGAGTCCCTTTGCCCTTGAATATTTTATAGGAAAGCCCGGAAGGCGTTTGTTCATAATTCATGCTACAGGCAGCTAAACTTGTTATAAGCAGCGCTGCTATCAATGTTCTTTTCATTCGTTTAATTTTTGTTTTTTCGATGGTCTCATGAAACCTCGCTAGGTACATTCTTCCCTGTGGGAAAAACTATCATGGCCGGTTTCATTTTTTTGTTTTTGTTTATACAGATTTTATGTCAACTGTTTTTCGTACAGTTTAAGTACTTCTTTAAATTTTTTAAGGCTTTCTTCCAGTGTATCGGAGCTCCTGCCTCCCGCCGCATTTTTATGTCCACCTCCTTCAAAATGATTACGCGCCAGTTCATTCACATCAAAATCCCCTTTGCTCCTGAAACTCCATTTACGTTCTTCCGTCCTGTCTATCAATAAAGCGCCCAGCTTAATGCCTTCAATCGTAAGTAAATAATTTACCAGCCCTTCGGTATCGCCGGTTTGTATCTGGTATTTAATAAGATCGTATCTTGAAATAGCCATTACGGCTGTATTATATTCATATAAAACATCCAGCCTGTTAAGCAATGCATTGCCTATAAACCGCAGCCTGGTTTCCAGGAAATTATCATAAATGTTTTCATGAATAATGCTGTGGTTCAATCCCAGTTCCTTCAAATGTGCCACGGCCTGATGCGTTTGTGCCGATGTAATGGCAAACCGGAATGAACCCGTATCTGTCATGATCCCGGTATAAATACAGGCTGCCATGTCAAGATCAAGTTTGTCTGCAAAAGGCGACTTTACAATAAAATCGTACACCATTTCGCAGGTGGAACTTTTAAGAATATTACTCACACCATAATCAAAATGTTCTTCAGCAGGCTGCTCATGATGGTCTATAAGTACCTTAACACATTTAATGCCCAGCAGCAGCGTTTCCATTTTTTTAGTGCGGTGCATGGCGTTAAAATCAAGGCAAAACAATATATCTGCGCTTTCTGCGAGTGCCGTGGTTCTTTGTATTTGTGCCTCAAAATCCACCACTTCATTGCAGCCGGGCATCCAGTTTAAAAATTTCGCCCAGTTGGTGGGGGAAACAACAGTAACATTATGGCCAGTTTTTTTGAGAAAATGAAACAAGGCAAGTGCAGAACCCATTGCATCGCCGTCCGGCTTCTGATGCATGGTAATTACAATATTCCTTTTATCTTCCAGTAATGGATATAAATGCGCTATCGGCTGCATAAAGGCGGCAAAATTGCGGCTTTAATAGCATACGGTCAAATGATTTTTCGTTTAAAGGCCATCTATAACAATTTGCTTTGATTTTTAAATTATTGATGACTTAGTTTTGCGGCGAATTTTAAAAACTATGAGCAATACAACATTTACCATGATAAAGCCCGATGCTACGGGCAAGTCACACACAGGCGCTATTCTTGACCGCATTGTAAAAGCGGGTTTTAGCATTAAAGCCATGAAATGGACAAAACTTACCAAAGAGCAGGCGGGCGCTTTTTATGCAGTGCATAAAGAAAGGCCTTTTTACGGCGAATTGGTTGAGTTTATGAGCAGCGGCCCTATTGTTGCCGCAATTCTTGAAAAAGAAAATGCAGTGGCTGATTTCAGAAAATTAATCGGCGCTACCAATCCTGCACAGGCTGATGAAGGCACCATCCGCAAAGAATTTGCCTCTTCAATGGGCGAAAATGCCGTACATGGCAGTGACAGCGATGAGAATGCGGCAATTGAAGGAAATTTCTTTTTCTCGCAGCTTGAAAGATTTTAAGCTAAATAAACTTGTTTGTTAAATGCAGATGCTTACATTTGCACTTTAAGGGTTTAGGGTTGAAAAAAGGGGCGTCGATTCTTCGTCAGCCCCAATTTTATTTTAGTACGTTATACAAACTGCCACCTTTATTAAAAATCCTGTCAATATTCTTTTCCACAACAGCATCTTTTTCCAATGCAGGTGCATGATGCGGTTTAATGCGTGCATCTAAAACAACGGCGTCGCAGCCCCAGTGTTTATGATGATAAAAGCTGTTAATGCCATGTATGTCATAAGCAGGGTTGCACCGGGTGAAGGTTGCCCATAAAAAATTATTCAAGCTGTTTGCAGTAAATGAAGCATCATCACAAATAATAATAAAAGGTGTTTGTTGCAAAGCCGCTGGTGTATTACACAATTGTTCATTCAACTGTTGCATTTCCATTTCAGCATTTTTATAGTCAGTGAATTTTTTTGTTTGAAGACAAATAATCCCCGGCAATGCCAGTTGCGCATTTTCAAAATTTTGCAGTTGCGAAAATTCAGATGGAATTGCTGTGCATAATTCCCTTAATACATCTCCATAAGCTCCAAAAACAACTTTGCTTCCCTGGTTAAGCCCTGTACCTGAATAATCAAGCGTATCAATAGTTGTATTGGTATAAAAATGAATATCCCTTTTGAGATTTATTCTTTTCAATATAAAATCAAAAAAAGCAGGAATATTTTGGGGCGATAATTTTCGCTCATCATCAGCTGTGATAAATAAAAATTTAGCAAGGCTCAACTGGCCTGTACCGAGAATATGATTGGCGATAGTCAATATTTCTGCCGGCTGTTTTATTTTATTGTAAGGCGTATAACGCTCACTGCCTGTTGCCAGCAATAAGGGATGTACGCCGGCTGCATCCACGGCATTCACCTGCTGCAGGCCCGGAATTTCTTTTGTTAATGCATCGCCCGTGAGTTCATGGATTAAATTGCCAAAAGCTGTGTCTTCCTGCGGCGGCCTGCCCACCACTGTAAACGGCCATATTGCATTATTTTTCGCATATATTTTTCTCACATGCATCAAGGGAAAATCATGCATTAAACTATAATAACCAAGATGATCGCCAAACGGCCCTTCAGGTTTATTCTCACCCGGAAAAGCTTCACCTGTAATTACAAAATCTGCATCGGCGCTTATGCAAAATCCATCTTTATAAAAATACCTGAAACGCCTGCCGCCCAATAATCCTGCAAACATCAATTCGCTCATTCCTTCCGGCAAAGGCATCACAGCGGCCAGCGTATGTGCAGGAGGCCCGCCAACAAATATGCTTACTTTTAAAGGCAATCCTTTCTCGTTGGCTCTTGTTTGATGCACACCAATGCCGCGGTGTATTTGATAATGTAATCCTGCTTCTTCATTCAAAACATAATCATTGCCGATAAGCTGAATGCGGTACATGCCAAGGTTTGACTGATGCACGCCAGGCTTTGTAATATCCTCCGTATAAACCTGCGGCAGTGTTACAAAAGCACCGCCATCTTTTGGCCAGTGATGGATTAAAGGAAGATCAGTAATTTTTATTTCATGATTGATTACGGGCGAAGTTTTTACTTTTTTAGGAAGTGATGATAAAGCATGCACACCATGCTTTGCAGCGCTAAACGGACGCTTAAGAATTGTTTGCGGATTATTTCTTAAACTTATAAGCTGTTGAATTGTTTCGAAGCGCTTCCGGAAGATAAAACGGCTTCTTTCCGTAGTACCAAAAATATTGGAAGCGGCGCGGAATTTTGATCCTTTTACATTTTCAAACAATAAAGCCGGGCCTTGTGCGTCATACGCCCGCAAATGAATGGCAGCCATTTCAAGATGCGGGTCAACTTCTTCCTTTATTCTTACTAAATGGCCATTCTTTTCAAGATCGTTAATACAGTCTTCAAGCGTTGTATAAACCATGGTTATGCAAACCTATAAAATAACCATCATCTTATATTTAAATCTATGCGCAGGCTTATTAATGGGTTGGGGGCACCACGCCTGCGGCGAGGGTGTTCAACCAATAATTCTTTATATCAAATCATAAAAATGTATCGTTCATTGTAGCTGATCTCAAACTTTTAATCACCTGTATGCGCTTCCCTGGAAGCTTTGATCCGATGTTGTATGTGAGTGTATTTATTATCTTTTAATTTATTTGTCTTACCGTTCCACTTCATACAAACTAACATTCATAAGTTATTCAGATAATATTTGCCAAAAGATTATTAATTTTTAGTTAGGCTAAAGCCCGCAGTTAGCGTTTCTTTGCAATCCCAAAAAATTGACAAAGTAAATTTCCCAGGATGAAAGTTTTAAAGTTTGGCGGCTCTTCGGTAGCAAATGCAGACAGCATTCAAAAGGTTGCCGCCATTGTTATGTCAAATAATGAGCAGCAGGTTGTCGTAGTGAGTGCTTTAGGCGGTGTAACGGATGCATTGATTAAAGCCGGCACGCTGGCAGAACAAACGGATGAAACCTATAAAGATGTTTTAAAGGAACTTGAAAAAAAACATCTTGATACTGCACGGGCATTATTGCCGGTAACGCACCAAAGCAGCTGTTTGAGCATGATTAAACAACAGTTTAATGAACTTGAAGAAATTTGCAACAGTGTTTTTTATCTGAAAGAATTATCCCTGCACACAAAAGACCGCATCATCAGCTTTGGCGAATTGCTGTCATCAAAAATTATTACGGCTTTCCTACAGTCAAAACATGTAGATATAGAATGGCTCGATTCGCGCAAGCTTATTAAAACCAATAGCCATTTTGGTTTTGCAGCTGTAAACTTTGATACCACGAACCAGCTTATAACAACAACTATTCAAGCGTTAGATAAAAATATTTTTTTAGCACCGGGTTTTATTTCCAGTGATAATAACAATAATACAACAACGTTAGGCCGCGGCGGCAGCGATTATACGGCGGCTATTTATGCTTCCGCATTAAATGCAGCCTCTCTTGAAATATGGACAGACGTAAGTGGTATGATGACGGCCGATCCACGCTGGGTGCCCAATGCAAAAC
>JAEWJV010000463.1 GCA_023386395.1 Bacteroidota bacterium | reverse complement strand
GTATTGAATGACAGCAAACAGCTAACACCTGATCAACGCGAAACACTGCGTGTATATATTGAAAAAAAAGCGTTGTATTATGCAGTTGCAATGGTGGACAATGACGAAATTGATTCCATCAATATTTTAAAAGCTTCGTTTAAAGCCATGCACCTTGCACTGGAACAATTACCGGCGGAACCTGCTTTGATTTTGGTTGATGGCAACCGGTTTACGGCCTGGCGCAACGTGCAACATCAATGTATAATAAAAGGCGATGGTATTTATGCAAGCATTGCAGCGGCAAGCATTCTTGCCAAGACATACCGTGATAAATATATGCAGCAACTGCATGATGAATTTCCGCATTATAACTGGGCACAAAATAAAGGTTATGGCACGGTAGAACACCGCCGCGCCATTGAATCACATGGCTTGTGCAGGTATCACCGCAAAAGCTTTAATATACTTTCTGCACAACTGGAAATAAATTACGAATTGCAGGAAGAGATGAATTAGCAATGAATAAAATCCTTTTTTTATCCTGTTTGGCATGGTTGTTTTTTTCATCCTGCGGCAAATACATAACCGAGACTGGTAAAGCATCTTATTACGGTGATAAGTTTGTGCGCAGGCCAATGGCGAATGGCAAAAAATTTAGCCAGCATAAATTAACGGCCGCGCACAAAACATTGCCGCTTGGCACAAAAGTAAAGGTCATCAATCTTACCAATCACCAAAGCGTAAAAGTGCGCATTACCGACCGCGGCCCTTTTGTGCAGGGAAGAATTATCGACCTAAGTAAAAAAGCGGCAAGAAGAATTAATATGATGAATGCAGGCGTTGTTGCTGTTGAAATAAAATATAAAAAGAAAAAATAGTATTAGCTAACCATAAGTTAACCGTTTTCTACCACTTCAATAAAGCACTGGCCCAGGTAAGCCCACTGCCGAATGCTGCAAGGCAAACGAGATCACCGTTTTGTATCTTACCTTCCTGCCATGCCTCACACAAAGCAATGGGAATAGAAGCAGCAGTTGTGTTACCATACTTCTGAATATTATTATACACCTGTTCATCATTTAGTTTTAATCCTCTTTGTATAAACTGGCTTATGCGCAGGTTAGCCTGGTGCGGCACCAGCAGCTTAATATCCTGCGGCGTATAACCATTTTTAGTAAGCGCTTCCATTACCACTTCAGGGAATTTTACTATTGCTTTCTTAAACACCTCCGGCCCGTTCATAAAAGGACGGTTTTGTACTTTATCAATCATGGCATGGCTTTCAAACATCTCACCAAGCGCTGCATCATCAAAATCTGCAAGGCCTTCCTGCCAGTGATTGGCATGCGTGCCGGGATTATACATAGCAAGTATTTCTGCACTCCTGCCATCGCTGTGCAAATGCGTACTCAGTATGCCGCGGTTTTCATCTTCTGTTGGCTGCAATACAACAGCGCCGGCGCCATCACCAAATATTACAGATACATTGCGGCTGCGTGTATTAAAATCAAGCCCGAAAGAATGTTTTTCACTGCCAATAACCAAAATATTTTTATACATGCCACTGCGTATAAATTGATCTGCCACACTTAATGCATACACAAAACCGCTGCACTGATTGCGCACATCCAGCGCACCAATTTCCTGCATGTTTAATTCGCGCTGCACAATTACACCACAACCCGGAAAATAATAGTCAGGTGAAAGTGTAGCAAACACAATAAAGTCAACATCCTTCGGTGTAATGCCTGCTCTTTCTATAGCCATTTTTGCAGCCTCAATGCCCATGGTAGCAGTGGTTTCATCAGTGCGGTGGGCATACCGCCTTTCTTTAATACCGGTGCGTTCCTGTATCCATTCGTCACTGGTATCCATGTATTTTGTAAGATCATCGTTTGTGAAAATATTTTCGGGCACGTACATCCCAATTCCTGCAATAATACTTCTGGGCATAATGTTGTTTTATAAATGTATTTTTTGGTGACCGGCTATAGCATTTCATGGTATCGTTCCTTGCGTCGCAACACTTGTACCGCAGCAAATAGCTGAGCAATGATTCAACTGTTGAAGGGAGTGACACAAGGGACGATGACAACACTACCAAAGCCGACAACAAAATAAAATTAAAACTTAAAAGCTAAATGCAATCAATTGTGATTAATGCGGACTTATTACCTCCAAAACATTAAAATCATTATCCAATACAACCATATTCAATTTTCTACCCGTTGCAATAATGCCAAGCTCATTTTCCATGCTCAAAACTCTGGCAGGATACAGGCTGCACATGCGCAAAGCTTCTTCAGTGTGGATGTTGCAATGCTCAACAAAATTCTTTACACATTTTTTCATGGTTAATGCAGAGCCGCTAAGAATGCCATTGGCTGCATATTTATCACCATCTGATGTATGCGTGTAATAACCTTCATGTGTTTCTGTAACAGCATCTGTAATGGCAAACAATCTTTCGCCCATTAATTTTTTAGCGATACGAATAGCAGGAAAACTTACATGGTAACCGTCGGGCACAATGCTGCAATTAACCGATATATGATCAAAAATTGCACCCACTATTCCGGGCTCACGGTGTTGTAAAGCGCTCATGGCATTGTATAAATGCGTTGCGGTTTTTATTGTATGAAATGATTGTGTGGCCTGTTCATACGTTGCATTGCTATGACCCGCAGAAACCACAACATTATAGGACTGAACAAGCTCAATCACTTCTTTATTTACAACTTCCGGCGCAAGCGTTATTATTTTTATTACACCTTTTCCATATTCCAATAATTCTCTTGCCTGCTGAACAGAAGGAGAGAAAATCCAGCCGGGATTATGGGCGCCGCGTTTTGCCTGGCTTATCCAGGGGCCTTCCACATGCAGGCCTAAAACACCTTGCCCGCCTGCATTCCAGTAATCTCTTACAGCATCAATGCATTTAAAGATGGTTTCATAAGTATGCGTAGCAACGGTTGGCATGCAGTGTGAACAACCACCTGCTTTGCTGTATGCAGAAATGGCTTTTACGGTTTCAGCATCGGGGTAAGCAGAAAGTAATCTTTTATTGGCGCCGTATAATTGAATGTCGATAAACGCAGGTGCCATCAAAGTATTTTTAAAATCAATAATTTCAGCGCCTGCAGGCATATCGGTTAATGGATGTATGCCCGTAATTACATTATCCAGCGTAACAACAGCATGTTCCTGCAGCATGTCGTAACCCGTAAATATCCTTTCTGCCAAATATATTTTTGTATTACTCATTTGTTATAATAAACCTGTCGGCGTCTTTTAAAAATGGAAATTTCGCTCTTATATCTTCAAGATGTTTTCTGTTTAATTCAATTGTAAAAACATCTTCCTCATCTTTTTTATGATAGAGTATTTCACCCAGCGGGCCTACAACCATGCTATCACCTGCATGATAAATTCCATTGCCATCATCACCAACCCTGTTCACACCAATAACATAGCATTGATTTTCTATGGCCCTTGCCTGCAATAGCGTTTTCCATGCAATGGAACGGCGTTCCGGCCAGTTAGCCACATAAATCAAAATGTCATATTCGGGCCTGTCCTCGCTGCCTTCGTTTCCCCAAAGGTGTAATGGCGGGGATTGCCGCGCCCACACGGGGAACCTTAAATCATAACAAACCTGCAGGTTTAATTTCCAGCCCTTTGCCGATGCAATTAATCTTTTACTGCCCGGCGTATAATGATTGTGCTCGTCGCCGTAGGCAAATAAATGACGTTTATCATAATAACCATATTCGCCATCCGGCAGCATCCATATTAAACGGTTATAGAATTGATCATCTTCCTGTATCATCAGGCTGCCAGCAACAATAACCCTTTTCGAGGCAGCTATTCTTTTCATCCAGGCAACAGTATCGCCATTCATTGCTTCAGCAAATTTTTCGGGGTCCATGCTGAAACCTGTTGAAAACATCTCAGGCAGAATAATAACCTCCGTTTTTTGCTGAATGGTATTTATCTTTTCTTCAAACATCTGCCTGTTGGCAGCAGTATCCTGCCAAAATAATTTTGATTGAATTAATGTGCAGGTAAGTGTTTGCATCAGTTATTTATATTTTGTTGTTGCTTTAGAAATTGCTTTGCCAGTTCAAGATCGTCCGGCGTATCAATTCCAATACTTGCGTGACCGGTTAATACCATTCTTATGCTGATATTATTTTCAAGATAACGGAGTTGCTCAAGTTTTTCAATTTTTTCCAGCTCGCCGGCCGGCCATGTTGTAAAACTCAACAAAACTTCTTTCCTGTAACCATAAATACCAATGTGTTTAAAATATCTTGCTTTTGTGCCAGCATCCCTTATAAAAGGAATTACCGAGCGGCTGAAATACAAAGCATCATTATTTTTATTAACAACCACTTTCACATTGTTTGGATTCTCTATATCCGCTTGCTCAAATAATTCATGCATTACGCTTGCAACATGCACACGCTCATTATCAAAGGCGGATAATAAATTTTTAAGTATAACCTTATCAACAAACGGCTCATCGCCTTGTACATTAATAATAATATCACAATCAACGTTGGCAATGGCTTCTGCAATACGGTCACTGCCGCTCTCATGGTTTCGTTTGCTCATTATAACGTTATCGTTCTGCAATTCGTTATAAATAATTTCGCTGTCGGTAACAACCATTACGTAATCAAACAAGCCCGTTGCTACGGTATTATCATAAGTAGTTTTTATAATTGTTTTTTCGCCAAGCATTTGCATCAGCTTCGCCGGGAAACGCGTGGATGCATACCGTGCAGGAATCACTGCTATCTTCTTCATGTGTGCAATTTCGTTTAAAATCTCATTCGCCGGTTTTATGATTATGTTAGTTATCTGCAGCACAGCTTCATTTTTTGCCTTTCATATATTTCAGTACAACTATTTAAAATTTGGTTAGTTTTATTTGATAAAAATTTTATTGTGCCTGTTCTTGAAATAAATAATATTACCAAACACTACAAAACTGTAACCGCTTTAAATAATGTTTCGTTCAGCGTGCCGGAAGGCAGTGTTTACGGCATTCTTGGTCCAAACGGCAGCGGCAAAACCACTTTACTGGGAATCATCCTGGATATATTAAAGCCTTCATCAGGCAGTTTTACTTTGTTAGGCAAACCTGCCGATGCCGAAGTGCGTAAGCAGGTGGGCACTTTGCTGGAAACGCCTAATTTTTATCATTATTTATCGGGTGAAAAAAACCTTCGGGTTGCTGCGCATATAAAAGGCAAAGGTTTTAATGAGATTGATAATGTGCTGCAGAAAGTAAACCTCTATCAGCGCAAACTAAGTAAGTTCAATACCTATTCCCTGGGTATGAAACAAAGGCTTGCTATTGCTTCCTGTTTGTTGGGCGATCCCCAGGTTTTAATTTTTGATGAACCGACAAATGGTTTAGACCCGAATGGTATTGCTGAAATAAGAGAACTGATAACAAAGCTTGCGGGAGAAGGCAAAACTATTATTATGGCAAGCCATTTATTGGATGAAGTGGAAAAGGTTTGCACGCATGTGGCGATAATCAAAAATGGTAATCTTTTAACGGCCGGCAACGTTGATGAAGTGCTTGTTACCGATGAAATAATTGAAGTGGCCTCAGATGATTTAAGAAAGCTTGAAGATGTATTACAGCAGATGGGCGGTTTTTCATCCATCAAAAAACATAACAACGTATTACAATTATTTTTTGCGAATGGCAATGCAAATGCTGCTGCTATTAACCAACATTGTTTTAATCATAACATCGCATTAAATCATTTACAGGTAAAGAAAAAAAGCCTTGAAACTAAATTTTTAGAACTCACGAATAAGGTATAAGGATAAAGGTGTAAGATGCCGGGCGATAACATCCCTGTACCTTATACCTTACGCCTTACCCCTCTAAATAAAAACCATGGCGCACTTATTAAAACTCGAATGGCTTAAAGTAAAGAACTATCGTGCTTTCTGGATATTTCTCGCATTGTATGTGATAAGCTTGTACGGCATAAACCAGATTGCATTTAACCTGCAGGGGGAAATAAAAAAGAATAATGTGCCGGTAACTATTTTCCCTTATGACTTTCCGGCGGTGTATCAAACCATTGCCTGGGTAAGCAGCTGGCTCTTATATTTTCCCGGCATGTTAATGATACTCGTTATAACCAATGAATATAATTTTAAAACGCATCGCCAGAATATTATTGATGGTTTAACAAGGCAGCAGTTCGTTCTGGCAAAAATTTTATTCGGGTTAATCATTGCAGTTATTACAACACTATGCTGTTTCTTAATTGCCGTTTATTTTGGCAGCAGCTTCAGCAAGACTTTTTCGTTTAACGGCATTGAATATATTGGCTACAGTTTTATTCAAACGCTTTGCTATCTGTTTACAGCTATGATTCTTGCCGTATTAATGCGGCGCAGCGGTTTGGCAATGGCTGTTTTCTTTTTATATGGATTAGTGTTTGAACAATTAATCGGCGGTCTTATTGATTTTAAATTTTTAAGTGGCGATGGCACCGTGCGTTACTATTTTCCATTGCAGGCAAGCGATACATTAATTCCCATAACATTTGGCTCTAAAATTATTTATAACAATGCACCCCCGGCAACTATATTGTTTATTATATGCCTCGTGTATATAGCCCTGTTTGTATTTCTTTCATTCAATAAATTTAAGGAAGACGATCTGTAGCCAGTCATTACAATGCACCTGCAATACGTATTGCAAAAATGCCCTGTTTTGAAATATCGTTAGCCGTAATGGCAGAAAGATCTAACTCTACATCATTGCCTTTTTGTTTCCATGAACATGCATTTTTTGCACCGGGTATTGTTGCTTTTGCTGAAGCCGGTAATTTTAAATTTTTCAACGTGAATTTAGATTGATAGAATGGCAGGATGCAATACAGGTCATTACCTTGCTTTGTGAAAAAACATTCCACAAAGGCGGAATCTTTTTTGGGAGCCGTCATTTTTGCAATGCTATAACCAGCCATATAACTTTTACCTTTTTTATCTGGCTTTATACCACCACTCCATTGATAAGATTCTTTGTAAGCCTCGGTTTCATAAATAGCGTCTCCATACAATGTAAGCCAGTCGCCCATATCAATCAAACGCTGCTGCATAATAACGGGAATGCGGCCGTCGGCCGTTGGGCCAATATCCAATAAAAGATTGCCACCTCTTGAGACAATATCGCATAACATTAAAATAAGGTCATGGCTTGATTTATAATCATCAAGCTGTTCGTTTCTATTATACCCATAAGAATGCCCGATGCCCTGGCTTTCTTCCCACACAACATCTGCGTTCATGCCGCTTCCATATTCTGAGGTGGTATAGGTGCAGCCTGTGTTTTTGCCGCGGGTATTGCTGCCCCAACGGTCGTTTATTACTACTTCATCTTTTACCGGAGAATTATTAAAAAGCCAGGCTAAAAGCTTAGTGCTTTGCCAGGCTGTATCGCTGAGTTCCCATTCGCCGTCTGAAAAAATAATGGAAGGCTTATACTTTGTTACAAGGTCTTTGAATTGCGGGATCATGTGCTCGCTGACAAATCTTTTTTTGTCTGTTTGCCATAATGGATTAAACCATTCATACAAAGAATAATAATAACCCATTTTCAGTCCTTTATTACGAACAGCATTGGTGAGATCGCCAAGCAGGTCGCGGTGCGGCGTTCCTGTAACTGCATTCCATGGCCGGCCCCAGTCACGGTCTGCTTCCGCATTATTCCATAAGCAATAACCTTCATGGTGTTTTGAGGTAAGCACAACATATTTTGCGCCTGATCTTTTAAATACATCCGCCCATTGCTCAGGATTAAACATTTCTGTTTTAAACATGGGTTCAAATTGCTGGTAAGCAAAATTTTCACCATAATTTTTATTATGAAAAGCAAGAAAATCTTTTTGCTTTTCCTGCAGCCTGTACCAATACCATTCGGCATAACTATAACCGCTGTTGGGAATCACCGGTGCGTATGATGGCACAGCATATAATCCCCAATGTATAAAGATGCCAAACTTATCCTGGTGAAACCATGCAGGTATCTTACGCTGGTTTAACGATTGCCAGTTATCCTGGTAAGTTTGCGCAAGTAATGTTGAAAGTGCAAGTGTTAACACAAGCGTGTAGATAAGTTTTTTCATATATGCAATGGATGAAGCGTAAAGATATTGATCACATAAACAATTGAAGTCTTTTGATGGGTTTTTTATAATCAGTAGTAATAAATCTATTTATCCGTTAAATTTTCCAGCGCAGCTTCAACCGAAGGATATAAAAACCTAAACCCTGTATTGTAAATTTTCTTATTACTCACCGTAGCACTTTTTAAAACTTCAATACTCATTTCGCCCATTATTAGTTTTAAAGCAAATGCAGGAACATAAACAGGTATGAAATTCTTACCAAGTATTTTACGGGCAAGCACCAGCGTAAAAGCTTTATTGCTTACTGTTTCATTGGCAACAGCATTGTAAATGCCGTGCATGTTTTCATGCTCAATGGCAAATAAAAAAAGCCTGCATACATCATCAATATGAACCCAGCTTATAACCTGTTTACCGTTGCCCAATATGGCTGCAACGCCCACCTTAAGCGGCTTTTTAAATTCAGCCAAAGCCCCGCCTTCTTTACTCAATACAATGC
>JAEWJV010000462.1 GCA_023386395.1 Bacteroidota bacterium | reverse complement strand
GCAAGGGCGCATCAGATATGGCAGATGCAGTGGCAACGGCTGTTATTAACAAACGAGCCGGCGGCATGGGCTTGATACTTGGCCGTAAAGCTTTCCAGCGCCCAATGAATGAAGGCGTTGAGATGCTGGAGAAAATTATGGATGTTTATAAGGATGAAAGCATTACAATTGCTTAATTGATTAAAAAACATAACTTGCATGGCGGGTGAAATCTTAACAAAGATTTTCCCGCCATTTTACGCTTATTAAAGTTTATGGCAGAACTTAACGATGAACTTAGTGAATCGCTTTCCGGTGAAGAAGGTTCTAAAGAGGAAACAGGCGGCAGCGAAACGAAAGAGAAATGGTACAAGCGTTTGCGCAAAGGCATAACTACGTCCACCTCCGAAAAAAGGGAAATGCCCGAAGGTTTATGGAGCAAATGCCCTGAATGCCACTACATCTGTACCACCAGCGAACTTAAAGAGAACTTATACGTTTGTCCAAAATGCAATTATCATCACCGCATAGGCAGCGAAGATTATTTTGAGATATTATTCGATGGTGAAAAATATACCGAGCTTTTCGATAACATTCAAAGCATAGATTTCCTGGGGTTTACCGATTTAAAGCCCTACCAGAAAAGGCTCGATGAAATTCATTCCAAAACAAATCTTAAAGACAGCATGCGTGTTGCCGTAGGCGACATAAACAGCATTGAATTAGTGGTGGCTTGTATGGATTTTGAATTCATCGGCGGCTCGCTTGGCAGTGTAATGGGTGAAAAATTCAGCCGCGCTGTTGATTATTGCATACAGAATAAGCTGCCGTTTCTTGTAATAAGTAAAAGTGGCGGCGCCCGCATGATGGAAAGTGCTTTCAGCCTGATGCAACTGGCAAAAACGAGCGGTAAGTTATCCCAGTTAAGCGATGCCGGGTTGCTTTTTATTTCTTTATTAACCGACCCCACATTCGGCGGTATATCTGCCAGCTTCGGCATGCTTGGCGACTTTAATATTGCTGAGCCCGGCGCCCTTATTGGTTTTGCCGGCCCGCGTGTAATTAAAGAAACCATTAAAAAAGATTTGCCCGAAGGTTTCCAGCGCAGCGAATTTTTACTGGAACATGGCTTTCTTGATTTTATTGTTGACCGTAAGGCTCTCAAAAGCAAGCTCACCACGCTTATAAATCTTATAGAGCATTAACCATTGTGTAAGTTTTTTTAATGCTTCGCATTTTTTTATTTTTATGATACCGGCTTTTGTATTGCATGGCATCTTTGTTGTGTCACTCACTTTAGCTGTAGTGCATATTTCAGCAATAATAAATCGCTGCAAAATTTTATTTAATCAGTAAATAATTTTCCCCGCGGGAACAGGATATGAATAACAGGCAGGCATATTTTAATTATCATATTGAAGACAAATATGTGGCGGGCATAATACTGCTTGGCACTGAAGTGAAAAGCATACGCGAAGGCAAAGTAAGTTTTAATGATGCCTATTGCCTGTTTGATAAGAATGAATTATGGCTGCGCGGCCTGTATATTGCCGAGTATAAATTAGGTACCACTAATAATCATATTGCGGTGCATGACAGGAAGCTTCTCTTAACCCAGCGCGAACTAAAACGCATACAGGCAAAAATGAAAGAACGTGGTTTCACACTTGTTCCGCTGCGCATCTTCTTCAACGAAAAAAGCCTGGTGAAAGTTGAAATAGGTTTGGCAAGAGGCAAAAAAGTACACGATAAAAGAGACTCGCTGCGGGAAAAAGATATTAAACGGGAAATAAGCCGGGCGCTTAATTAAAACACTTACTCACGTATTTCAGACATATTACATCCAAGCCTGTTCTTTATAACGGCAAATAATCACATTACATCTTTCTCTGCCATTACCACAGCCGTTGCCGTTGTTTTTGTATGCGAAAGTGAAACATGAATAGCAGCAATATTCATGGAAGAAATAAGGCCTGCCGTTGCACCGGTAAAATTGAAAAATGGTTTGCCTTTTTCATCATTCAATACTTCTGCTTCATTAATGTGCGTGCCTTCGGGCCAGCCGGTGCCCAATGCTTTTGATAAAGCTTCTTTAGCTGCAAGCCTCGCTGCATAATGCTCATATTTATGCGCCTTGGTTTCGCAATAAGCAATTTCATTTGCCGAGAAAACATACTCTTTAAAGCCGCTTTGTTTTTCTATGGAAGCAGCGATGCGTTCAACTTCTATTATATCAGTGCCTATGCCAAATATCATGATGATAGTTTATGATGGTGAGTTATGTGTAGTCAGTTTGGATTTCGAAACATCCTTTATTCACAAATGCATTTATAACAATTTTTTCCTGCAGGCTTCTATTTGTTTCTTTATATGATCTTCCTCTGGTTTTGTGGTAACAATTTTTGTTAATGCAGTTTGATAATAACCAAGTGCTTTTAGCCATTGTTCTTTTTTATAATAATGATCACCGGCTAAAACATAAGCATGATAATATTCGGGGTTATCTGCAATCATGCTGTCAACGTTCACCTCTTTTCCATCTGATAAAAGCTGCGTATAATGCCTGTACTGCACAAAGTTTTTAAACTGCTGTGTTTGTATAAAGCTATCTGCAGGAATATTTTCAGCGCTGTTATAAATTTCTTTATCTGCTGTTAATCCTTTTAAAGCAAATACTTTATTCAGGTCATAACAAACAAATTCGCCGAGCATCCACGGTGACGTGGAAATCCAGACCTTTAGTTTCTCCGGTTCAAAAACAATGCTGTGATGTGCGATAAACTGGTTCATGGCCCTTTCATTTCCAAGGCCAATACTGGCATTGTTCAAACCTTTATGATCTCTTAAAACAGCAATTGTTTTTGCCACTGTATTTTCGCCATTTTGTTGCATCAATTGTGTTAAACGTTCATAGCGATAGGGTGAGGCATTTTCTTTGAGCTGCACTTTATTGGCTTCCGAATTTTTTAAAGCATCGCTTTGAAAATGATTGGCGCACATGATGTAATTCTGCTGCGGATCATATATGGCCAATGTGTCGGGCGTCTTTTCAATAATTACAGCTTTTTTATCTGCTGCAGAACCGATTAAAAAAGATTCAGACACGAACATTTTTCTTTTTCTCGCAATTGCAATTGCCTGGTTAATATTTTCAGCATACTGCAAAATTTCCCGCGCCACCAAAGAAACAGGCGTTGCAGATGATGTAGGAATTTCAGATTTATCTGCATTAATAGTAACCGTCAATCCTTTATCGTTCATGCCTGAAACAACGCCTATAAATCCGCCCCATGTTACCGACATGAATTTGTGCCCTTGCGATGGATTACAAAAGAGCACGATTTTATTCTTTGCAAAATCATCATTCACATAAAAATCAAAATTGCGCCCGATGATCATGGTGCTGTCCTGGCTCATGGCGCCCCATGTGCCAAACGATGTGCAGCCCACCAATGCCATATTTTGTAAGGCATGGCCAATATCATGCGCTGCATGATAGTTCAACAAACGGCTGTAATTGCTGCCTATATAATCGTATTTATCAGACGCGGATAGTGATACACCGTAAATCTCCTCTTTATATTCTTCCGTTATATTATCGGGCAACTTGCGGTTAAACCAACCGATAAAATATTTGAGGAAATGCTGGTAGAATGATGATGGTATCATCTTATCCAATTGCTCAGCAAAATAATCTTCCTGGCTTTGTATTAATTCTTTGCTGAGCTTGCCATTAATAACGCCGCGGTTAAAAGGGTTTCCTTCAACATACATTTCATATAAACCTGAATTACTTTTTCGAAACCAGTTATTATTTAAGGTATAAAAGCTGCTGTCGTGTTGCGTTCTTTCTAATTGAGAAGCGGTTGTATTTGCAATTTTGGGTGGTTTTATATCCGATACCCAAACCAAATAAATTGCTAGCAAAACAAACAGCAAAACAATAACGCCAAACACACGTAAAAGCCTTCGTGTAAACCTGTTTGTTTTAAGCATGTTTTATCTTTTTAATTATTTTGTTATTGCCCGTTAAAGCTGTTGCGGTAACAATGCCGCTGATGCCTGCGCCTAAAATGCCATGCAGGTTTAAGTTCTGGCCTGTAAGATACAGGTTGGGCAATTTAGTGCGCGGCGATACAAATGTTTTTAGTGGTTCTTTATAATCTTTTGCAATACCATACAAAGAACCGTTATCTGTGCCAATATAATCCCTGAAAGAAAGCGGCGTTGAAGTATAATAAGACTGAATACAATTTTTGAGCAATGGAAATTTTTCGCAGGCAAGATCAATTAATTTTTCTGCCTTTTGCCGCTTGAATATTTCGTAAGATCCGCCGCGGCTTTGTTCATGTGTATCTGTGTTGAAAGTGTCTTTCCATTCAAGCACATCTTCGTAACGCATGTAAGTAAAAAGCGTAAGGCCGTTTGCATATTCTTTATGTTTTGAAGACGGCGTTATAAATAAAGCATAACCCAGCGGCCAGTTATCTTCGGTATAATCTGCCTGGTTCCATAAATATCCTTCTTTGTGATAATAATAATTGTGTGAATGATATTTGAATGTGCCCGGTTTAAGCACGATGTTTACAATAAAGCAGGAGATAGTATCTTTTAAATTTTGTATGCGGGTTTTATAAGCTTGTTTAAACAAGGTTGTTTGTGTAAGCTCAATTGTTTTAGCCGGGTGCAGGTTGGAAACAAAATATTTTGCAAATAGTTTTTTGCCATCGCTTAATCGGGCACATTTTATTTCGCCATCTTCCTCTTCAAGCTTCACTACTTCTGCATTACGCATGATGATCCCGCCATTATTACGAATATTCCTTGCTATCAATTTTGCAATCTGCGAACCGCCATCCACGCATTTCCAGGAACTTTGTATATAACTGTTCAATATCAATGCATGCACATAAAAAGGCGTTTCATTGCCACAACCTGCATATAAAAGATTATTGCCTGCCAATACAGCCTGCAGTTTTTTATTATTGGTAAGCGATGCAATAAAAGTTTGTGCACCTATGTTCAGCACGCTTTGCTTTTCTTCCAGGCCGCCTTTCTCATCAAGATTATATAAAGGGAATTTTGTGCAAACTTCCTGTATCGTATCGCAATACTCTTTAATGGTTTCCTTTTCTCCTGGAAAATATGCAGAAAGTTTTTCTATAAAATTATCATAACCCTGCGCCAGCGCATATTCATTGGTATCGTTGCTTATGATGATCTTGTCAAATGCATTTTCATCCATGCGTTCCAGCTTCAGCTTATCCATTATGCCGAGGTATTGAAAAAGCTGGTAAAGGTTTTGCCCTTTTTCAAGCCCCCCGATATAATGCACGCCGGAATCGAATATTACTTTGTCTCTTGCGTATGTTTGAAGGCATCCGCCGATCTGCCTGTTCTTTTCAAGAATGCAAACTTTATAACCTTCTCTGGAAAGCAGGTCTCCGCAAACAAGCCCGCCCATGCCGCTTCCGGTTATTATAACATCATAATCATTCATCACTATTGTTTACGGTAACAGAAGTATTTATATTTTTTGAAGCAGGCCCATTTCTTTTTAAAACATACATAACATTCGAAGTGTATTTAGAGTTTTCTGCATTAACGCAACTCATGTTATTCAATGCGGCTGTTTCTTTAACCAGTTGCTCGGAAAAAAAATTAAGGCTATTGCCCGATGTTTTATTAAAGCCAATGAATTTTGTTGAAAAAAATTCTGAAAGCTTTGTATAAAAATGGCGGCCTTTTAAATCTGTATTTGCATCGCGGATAAGCAACATGCCATCATCCTTTAAACTGTCACAGCAATTTTTTATCAATTTTTTTTGCGCAGCTTCATCAAGATAATGTAACACATCGCTCATAATAATGGCATCGTATTTTTCAAACAAAAACTTTGATGCATCGGCAGCAATGAAATTGATATTATCATCTTTACTGAAACAATTGTTGGCCACCGCTATCTTTTCTTCATCATAATCAATGCCGGTTATAACCCGGTATTCTGAAGCCAAGTATAAAGCATAATCCATAAAACCGTAACCGCAACCAATATCTAATATCTTTCCTTTTTTTGGTACAAGTGAATTTACCAGTTCATAATATTTTTCAAGCCTGAGTTTGATGCGCATGTACCATTCAAGCACCGGGCCTTTGTAAATATAATTATAGATAAGCTGCTGTTTAAAATGCCCTGGTGTGTGATGCTGAATTTTCAGTTCATTATAAGTGTTTTTAAAATAGCGGCTGATGCTTTTTGTCCTTTCACTGTAAGTTATGCCGAATGAAGTGTCAGCAGGTTTTATTCTTGGCAGGAAAGTGAGCGTAACGAGGCCATCTTTCAAAAAGAAATCATTCTTGGTTAATGTATAACCGGTGCCGTCAATAACAATAGGCAAAATATCAATGTTCAATTGTTCGGCAAGATAAAATGCACCTTTATGAAAGCGGTTAATTTTCCAGTCGACAGACCTGGTTCCTTCAGGAAATATAACAATGGAATAACCATTATTTACCCTGTCCCTTAATAATTCAATACTGTTTTCAATGCCTTTTGCAACAGGATAATAATCTGCCATGCGTATGGCAATACCAAACACCGGAGAGCGCCAAACCCAGCGGTTGGTAAGCAATATAAGTTTGGGATTCAGCATGGCCGTCCATAAAATATCGAGAAAAGATTGGTGATTACAGATGATAACAGCAGGCTTCGAAAAATCTTCATTATGAGGATTGACAATAACCTTTTTAATGTTCATCATTATGTAGGCTACGCTCCATACAAATTTTGAAAAGATAACATGATAAATATGTTTCCCTTGCTCTTTATTGAAAGGATTAAGCTTGATTAAAACGATGCTGAACGGAATAATAACAATACTGCCTAAAGCAAAATAAGTGAAGGCAAATATGGATGATGAAAAGCTCCATAAAGTCCAGGGTAAATATTTTTTTCTTGTTCTGTTAGTGATGAGGATATTGAACAGAAAAGGTATCAGCACCTGCGATATTAATACCACGCAAATAATGCCTGTAACAGAAATAAAAGCAATTGATCTTAGCGCAGGATGTTTTGCAAAAATTAAAATGCCGAGACCGGCAACCGTTGTAATGGCGGATAGAAAAATAGATGATTTGAAAGATGATAAATTTTTCTTGCCGGTTTTATATTGTTGCAATAAACCATCCATGATGAAGATGCTGTAATCATCGCCGAGGCCGAAAATAAGTGCAGATACAATGATGTTGATGATGTTAAATTCTGTATTGGTGATAGCCATAATTCCCAATATCCACACCCATGAAATAAGCATCGGGATAAATGATATCAATGCCAGTTCAATGCGGCCATACGTTACCAGCAGCACAACAAATACCAGCAACGATGACATAAGGGCAATGCGGTTGAAATCTGCATTGATGATTGTTGCCATTGTATCGGCGAGATATTGTTTATCAAGAACAGTTATGCCAGCATTGTTTTCAAATGTTTTATAAACAACAGGCTTATCCTCCGGCGATACTTTTAAAAGTGTTACAACATTCGTTGCGCCGGGTTTTTCGGTAATATAATCATCTAAAAAAGTCTTTCTTATTTCAGATAATTCAGCAGGCTGAAGCGGGGTGTAATTTTTGTTTAAAAGTGTTTTGAAATTATCAAATGCTGTAGCAGAAAACCCAAGTGCCCTGCCTTCTTTCTCCAACGTTTCCAATAAGCGTTGTTTCTTTTCCGGCGTCCAGTAAGCATTCCATAAAACAATTCTTTTTTGTTGCAGTGAATCAGATATAATCAGGGATGAAACGCCTGAAGATTTTTTGATGAGACCTTTTTGCTGAAGCGAATCAACAACGGCAGCCAGCTTTTCATTGTTCTGTAACGCCTCATTTAAATCCTTTCCATCTGCAACTACATACACAGAAGTTAAAGAAAACTGGTTAATGGCATCGAGCTTGGTTTGTGCCGTTTTTAAATCATCAGACATATAATTCACCTGTGTCATGTCCGATTCAAATTGCACATCGCCTGCTTTAAACGCAAATACAATGGTAAGCAGGCCAATAACGATTAAAAATATTTTATTTCTTTCAGGATGGTAAGCTGCAAGCCTGTCTATGAATGAGAGCGCATGCTCTTTTGTATGTACTGTTTTCTTTGACTGAATAAAATGCGGCAGGAAAATAAGTGAGCACAATGCAGCACCAATCAAATTAAAAGCAGCAAACAGGCCGAGGTCTTTTAATATTTCAGATTGTACAAATTCAAGGCATAAGAAACCGCCGATAGTGGTGAAACTGCCGAGCGTTAACGGAAAGGCAAGGTCTTTAATTACTTCTTCAATGTTTTTTGTGTGGCGGTAATGATTAAAAACATGCAACGAATAATTTACGGCAATGCCAAGAATAACAGAACCCGTTCCCAGTGCAATAACAGAGATGGATCCTTTTAAAAAATAAATCACGGCGAGCGAAAACAAGGCGCCATAAACAACTGGAATTAAAATAAGCAATGGCGCAGATTTCTTCCTGAAATAAAAACCGATGAAAAAGATAAGAAACAACACCGTAATGCCCTGCGTGTATAAAGTGTCTTTTCTTAATTGCTGTGCATTGCCTGCCGCAACGGCAGCCGCGCCAAAACAAGACACATCAATATGACTGTTTGTGGTAAGCTTATGAATAATGGTATCTAAACCTTTTAAAAATTTTTCATTCTCTCCGGTATTGGCTGAAGGATATTTTGGCGTGATGAAAATTAAAAGATGCTGCTCATCTTTTGTAATTATATAATTATTGTAGAGCTGATAATTTTCGTCGTATTGTAAATGCCTTACTTTTTTTAAGGCTATAAAAGAGATGCCAACAGGATCATTGCTGATCATATTTTTTAAGGCAAGCCCAGCCGGTGAAACCAGGGTTTTAAAATCCTGCTGAAGCGTTTGCTGTAAAGTGTTTGCCTCAATAAGGCTGTCAATAGCCCTGTAATCTTTTTCATCAAGATAAACCGGTAAATT
>JAEWJV010000411.1 GCA_023386395.1 Bacteroidota bacterium | reverse complement strand
GATATTATCCGCGATCCTAGTATTGACCCGGCAGCAGCTTTAAAAATCAAAAGAAGGATTGACGAATCCAACCAGGAAAGAACCAATCTTGTTGAATATATTGACAGCTATTTCCTTGATAAATATAAAAATATTAAAGTGCAGGCTGATGCAAAATTTAATACTGAAAGCCCGGCATGGGCTATCGACAGGCTTTCGATTCTAATGCTTAAAATTTATCACATGCAGCAGGAAGCTGAGAGAATTGATGCCACGGAAGCACACCGGCTTGCCTGCAGCAATAAACTGCATATTCTTTTACAGCAGCAGCTTGATCTTTCCACAGCTATTGATGAACTTTTGCAGGAAATAGAAGAAGGTAAAAAATATATGAAAGTATATAAGCAGATGAAGATGTATAACGACCCTTCTCTAAATCCTGTTTTATATACAAACAAAAATTAAGCAGTGAATACACCTGCGCATTTATTGGTTATGCGGTTTTCGGCAATGGGCGATGTGGCAATGACGGTGCCGGTTGTAAAACAGTTGCTTCAGCAATATCCACAACTTACTATCACTTTTGTTTCTGATGTAAAGTTCAGTGCGCTGTTTGATGATATTCCCCGCCTTACATTTTTTGGCGCAGATATTCATGGTAAATACAATGGTTTTGCAGGCCTCGTCAAACTTTTTAATCAATTAAAGCAAATAGAAAACATTACGGCTGTTGCAGACCTGCATGATGTGTTGCGCAGCAAGGTTCTTTCTTTTTTATTTAAGGCTTCCGGTAAAAAAGTAAAGGTTATAGATAAAGGCAGGGAAGAAAAAAAAGAGCTGACAAGAAAAAACAATAAAATATTGAAACCCTTGCGCACAAGCTTTCAGCGGTATACAGATGTATTTAATGCGCTTGGTTACCCGCTAAATTTTTCAAACAAACGGGAAAGAATAAAGCTTGATGTTAATAATAGTATTGAAGCATTATTAACCAACAGTCATCAAACAAAGATTGGCGTAGCGCCTTTTGGCAAGCACAAAGAAAAAACTTATCCCATTGAAGAAATGGAGAAAGTTATTGCAGCTTTATCAGCCGGTAACCATATAATATTTCTTTTTGGCGGCACCAATGAGCGTATGCAATTCGAAGCCTGGCAAAAAATATATCCCACCGTTATTAATATGGCCGGCAGGTTGTCTTTTAAAGAAGAGCTTATACTCATCAGCCACCTTGATTTAATGATAAGTATGGATTCGGGCAATATGCACCTTGCTTCTTTATATGGTGTTCCGGTTATAAGTATCTGGGGCGCCACACATCCTTTCGCCGGTTTTTATGGTTTTGGGCAGGATGCAACCAATGCCATCCAGGCAAATTTATATTGCAGGCCTTGTTCTGTTTTTGGTAATAAGCCCTGCTACCGCGGTGACTGGGCCTGTATGCACATGATTGCGCCGCAATGGATAATTGATAAAGTGAATGATATAATAAAATAAACCGATCGTTTCCCCGCTCAACGTGTGCCCTTAAACTCACAAACGTATTAATTGTTCAACTCAATCAACTTATCAACTATCTCCCGATATCAAATGATAAGTTTACTCCAACAATGTGGCTGTAGGAACCGCGGTCCAGCACATCAAACATGGCAGTATAATTTACGCCGGCCTGGAAACCATTTCCACGTAAACCAACGGTGAGTGAAGCCGGAATATTTAACTGCGGCGGATGACCGGGATTACCCGGATCAAATAAAACGCCGGTATTAATATCGAGGAATAACGGGTGCGCTATACGATTTAAACTTAAGCCAATAGCAGGGCCTGAAAGCACGCTGCCCGTTTCTGTGTTCCAATAAGCATCAAAACCAAGGCGCGGATAAAACAAACCGAGAAAAGCATCGTTGCCCAAACGCCTGTCAACATGCAAACCAATAACAAAAGCCGGAGCGTTTAACAAGGCGCCTGTTGTTAAACCAAATCTTGCAACCGGGTTAGCCAATGAAGCTGTAGAAAATCCTTCGGGACTGTAATTGCATTCCGGTATTTCGAGATTGATTATATCGGCAAACTGCTGGTAATGCCTGGGCCGCACTTCGTCGCCCGAATGCATAATAGATTCGCGATCTGATGCGCCAAAACTATTCCACAGCCTCGTCCACCAATGATATTCATCCGTTATACCTAATGTGTGCCCGAATTCATGTGCAATTCTTTGCTGGGTTAAACCGCTGCCCATATCAACCGGCGTTTCATGCGTAGTATCCAGTGTCATTTGCCGCGAAGGCTGGTTAGTAAACCCGGTGGTGCCTTCATCATTTACATCAACGCTGTAGCCATGCCTGCCTCCTCTTGCTTCTGCATGCGTATTTAAATCTACGGCCGCATCAAACCCATCATTATGACAAGGGCAGGATTCATTAGCAGGTTTTATTCGATGTTTATGGGACCATACTGTTTCCACCTGCCGTTCTGCTGAAGCCATGTAAGAATTCCTGCTTGTATCCACAACATCGGCACCAAAATTAAAATACCAATCCTGGTTATAATTGAAGGTGCAGGCGCTTGTATCAATATCATAATTACCGGCATGATCGGTGCCATGATATACGCGCCGTTGTAACCTGTTTTTTCGCTGCAAGCCTTGCACATTCTTTTGCTGAATTACATGCGTTAATTCATGCCCTAATAATCTTTTGCCATTGTCAGTTTCAGGATTAAACCTGCCTTCATTAAAAATAATATTGTTGCCTGTTGTATAAGCCTGGGCATTTACAGCATGTGCAGATTTTGCAGCGGCAGTATCTGTATGAATTTTTACATCATTGAAATCAAAGCCCATTCTTGGTTCAAAAAAACTTCTTGTTTTTTCATCCAGTTGCTTTCCTCCTGAAAGTGTATTGATATAGTTTTCGGTTTCAGCAGAAGTATTTATATCGCCATTTATTTCTTTCTGCTGCATTTTCTTTTCTTCTTCTTCGCAGTGTGCACATTTGCGTTGTATGGATGTAATGGCCGGTTTGAAGAATGAATTATTATTAATGGAGGTATCAGGCGTGCGCATTACTTTATCTGCAACCGCATCTGCTTCCTGTTCATATATATCATTGGGCTGATTAATGGAAAGCTTAGGCTGAAAAAATGATTGCTTTGATAATGGCTGAACACCTGTTGCTGCATTATTGTTATGCAAATTTTTGGTCTGTACCATCGTTAGCTATTAAAAATTAAAAAATGGCTTTGGTTTAAAGAATATGTCGCCGGTATTTTTTTCAACCGGCTTGCCAAGTGATGGGCATAAAGAATTAAATTCAATTTCTACTCTCCTGTTTGCTGCCGAATAACGCTCTCCTGCTTTTACATCAACCGGGTTATTTTCCCCTTCAGATTTTGTAAAGATCAATGGAGCTATACCACCGGGATTTACGCTTACCAGGTCTAACTGAATCAACATTTTTATATAGTCGGCACGACGTTGCCCTATATCCTGGTTGTATTCTTCTGTGCCCGGTTTATCTGCAAACCCAGTAATGGAAACAGCACTTGCAGGGCATGCTTCCATAAACTGATGTATTTGTTTTTTTATTTCATCAAAATGTGGCTGTTGCCGGCTGTTGAGGGTTGATTCATTAATGGTATAATCATCAATAACACCCAGCCTGAAATTTAAACTGAATGAAGACGGAGATTCCGGTTCCTTTTGCGGAGGCGAAGAACAGGCTCCATCAATCACTTCAAATGGCGGCATGCAACATTTACCCAGTGAATCCTTTTTGCCCGGCGGAATACAAATAGTGTCTATATCTACAGAAGGTTGCTTTTCGCATTTACCTTCTCCATTCACAAATTCATCAGCCTTGCAGCAATTATAATTTAAATTATTAGGTGCAAACTTATCTTTCGGGCAACAACTTTGAGCGCTTTCAATGGTGCCTGAACAACACTGACCTTTAAAGTCTGTAGACCCGCCTTCATGATAACCGGGAATAGCATCGCATTTGCTTGTTGAAACGGTTTTCTTTCCTGTAATGGTTTTAATAATTGCCTCAGTGGCTTTTTTCAGGCCTTCTTTATATTGAGGGTCTGTAACTGTTGTATCAATGATTTTTTCAAGTACGGCCTGCGTTATTTTTTCAGGTGCAGTTTTAATAGCATCTTTTATTTCATCCTTTATTTTCTTTTCCAGCTTTTTGAATAAAGTATCATTCTCTAATTTTTCAACTACTTCATTCTTTGGTACTTCATTTGTTTCATCGGGCTGACGTTGAATATGCGGAAGGGTATTTTGAGATTGCTGCACTACATGTGTAAGCTCATGCGCCAGCAAATGTTTACCTTTTTCTGTACCCGGCAAATACTGGCCACTGCCAAAAACAATGTTATTGCCTGAAGTATAAGCAAGGGCATTCATGCTTTGTGCCGATTTTACTGCGTTTGAATCTGTATGGATTTTTACATTCGAAAAATCGTACCCAATCCTCGCTCCAAAAAAGCTTTTATCTTTATTACTTAAAGCACTTCCGCCCGAAAGTGAATTTATATAATTCGCGTTTTCATCAGGCACCATTACTGAATTAGTATCTGCTTTTCGCTGTACATGCTTTTCCTCTTCTTCGCAATGTGCGCATTTGCGTTGTATGGAGGTAATAGCCGGTTTGAAGAATGAATTATTGTTGACGGAAGTATCAGGCATGCGCATTACTTTATCGGCAACCGCATCGGCTTCCTGCTCGTAAGCATCGTTGGGCTGATTAATAGTAAGCCCGCCTGAAGCATTAGCCTGTTTCGGCTGAAAAAAAATAGTTGACCGCCGGGTATTATCCGGGTTTGCTTTTAATAATATAGTATCTTTTGTTTTCAAAAAAGCTTATTCATTTATATTTATTGCAGGGCTATTTAAATTTATATCTGCCATTTTATAACCCCACAGGCATTTTATTATCACCAGGTAAATTTACCCTCAGCCTGAATACTTCATTAAACTGCTGTGCATTGCTGATGGCAACACGGCAATTCACTGTTGCAGTAGCATAGGCGTTATTATTATCATCCAGTATATTCCAATGCGAATGCATTAAATAGATTAGTTTATTAATCCGGTAAATAGTATTGGTGATCGCAGGTTATTATTTGCATGACTTTTTTATTGAATATCATTGAAAACTATGGTTCTTGTTTGTACCCGTAAAATCAAATTTGCCTGTAATTCTTCTCGTTCCACGAATACGCCCCAATCCTTTCGGTTCACTTGTTGAAGATGGTAAACCATGTGCTTCAGGTGCAGCATTCGCTACCATGCCCTGAGGAAGTTGATCTGTCAGATAAAGACTGGCATTCAATTCCCAGGTACCGGCTGTAATATCCGGTATCTCAAATTGCCAGTAATCAATATCTGTTTGCCTGTTTTTCAATTCGAACGCCTCCCAATACAAAGTTGATAAAGTATAAGCTGTGGATGGTGGCACAGAAAAATTAAATACCTTATTAATTTTTTGAATTACATAAGCCTTCTTTTCAATATTTCCTTCTCCTAACGTCAAAAACTTAACCTGCCAGGAAAACTGAACAGGGCCAGTAATCACAGGCGGTAAAATTTTGTCTGCAAGTTTGGGACAAGCGTTTGGCAAGCTGTTCGGGCAGGCATAACAAGGTTTTGTTTCATCAGAAATTATAAACATATCACCTCCTGTAGATTCAAATGCTGGTGAAGCGGGTGTTTGACAAGATGCCTGAACGTTTTTGTTATTATTTTGCGCCGGGCCTTGACGCTGGATCAACCGTGTTGGCGCTTCGTTTACTCCCGCTTCAACATTATTATTTTCTTTACGTTGAATTTTATTTTCATCTTCGCAATCGGCGCATTTACGTTGTATAGATGTAATAGCCGGCTTAAAAAAAGAGTTATTATTTATTGACGGATCAGGCATGCGCATTACTTTATCTGCAACGGCATCCGCTTCCTGTTCATACACATCATTGGGCTGGTTGATAGAAAGCCTGGGCTGAAAGAAAGATTCATTCGCTTTTTGCTGCTTCTGTTCATTCTTAATATTATGAGATAAACAATCCATTTTTTATAAATAAAATTGCATGTACTTTAATTATTGAACTAAACACAAACCCGTCAAACTTATTCCTGACAGCCCGGTATAATTCATTCTTCCGCTTCTGTTGGTTGCTGCAGTAACATTTCTTCTGCAATCACTGCAGGATCCCTGATATATCGAATTATATCATAATCGTGCAGGATTTGTATTAACGACAGTAAACTTCCGCGACCTATAAAATCAGGTGTAAACGCTACGGCCTGGAAAAAACCGCCACGGTTATGCAACGCGGTATTTATATCCTGTGAAAGTTCATTCAATATAGAAGCGTCAACGCCTACAGATTGCAGCGGCCTTGCCACGTAGCGCAGAAATTCATCGCCGCTTGAACTGAGCCGGGTAATTAAACTTATAACATTCAAATGCCTTCTTGAACGGGCGGGCAAGTCTGTATAACGCCAGTTTGTTGGATCTAATGTTGCCTGCGTGGTAAAAAATATTCTTGATATGCCGCGTGTAATGGCGCTGCCGATGCCTTCGCCAATAGATTGCAGGTAGGAAAGTGTTTGTGCTACGCCCTCTGAAAATTCAATGATGGCATTAGCGGCCTGCACGGCGCCACAATACGTTGCACAACCGAGCGCATAAGCAACCTCAAGAAATATTGCAACTTTCCTGATGATCTGGCTGGCGGCTACTACAGCCGTTTCCCTTATGCCCAGGGCAATAATCCTTTCCATTAACCTTGCACGGATAGCTGCCGCACCTGCCGTTCGTATGGGAATGAGCCCTATTTTTCCTTCAGCAATAAATACCAGGACGAGTTTTAATTTATTAAAAGTGCCCCAGGTTGCAAACTCAGCGCTCCATTGCCTGAAGGTTGGGGAACGATGCGCAAACCAGCGCCTGTCGAGGCTGTTGCCATATTCAACAGAAACAGCCTGCATTACTTCATCCATAATATCTCTCCAGATGCCGGGCGGCATGCCTAATTCGCAAAGTGCAAGGCATAAGAGAAAATTAGGATCGTTTGTCCTGTCATCTATCTCCCGCTGAATAACCGGTTTTGTATGGATTGCCGTCTCATTGTTTTGCTGCACCACATGCGTTAACTCGTGCCCGAGTAACCTCTTCCCACTGTCGGTTTCAGGATTAAACTGATCTTTATTAAAAACTATATTGCTACCTGTGGTATAAGCCAGGGCATTTACAGACTGTGCAGATTTTGCAGCAGCAGTATCTGTATGAATTTTTACATTACTGAAATCGTAACCCATTCTTGGCTCAAAAAAATTCCTTGTTTTTTCATCCAGTTGTTTTCCGCCTGAAAGCGAAGTGATATAGCTTTCTGTTGCAGCAGGAGCACTCATATCCCCATTCATTTCTTTGCGTTGCATCTTTTTTTCTTCCTCTTCGCAGTGTGCACATTTGCGTTGTATGGATGTAATAGCCGGTTTGAAGAATGAATTACTACTGATGGAAGGATCAGGCATGCGCATTACTTTATCGGCAACCGCATCTGCTTCCTGTTCGTACACATCGTTAGGCTGATTGACAGTTAATTTGGGTTGAAAGAAAATGTTATGATTTTCAGACCCGCCTTTAGCGGCACTAATACCAATATGCGCAACTTTATTCATTTTAACTTTTCATGGTGATAAAATCCGCCCTTTGAAAAATTTGCTGATACCATTATCCATCCATGCAATGCCCGCTATATCAACATCTGCTTTGTTTTCCTGCATTTTCCAATACATAACACGTTTGCTATTTTTTATTTCATCTATGCTTATTAAGGAGGTATCATCTATTTCCATATTTGCCATAAGCAATGCACGCCGGCTGGCTTCATTAGCAGTATCTATAATGGGTTTTTCAGGCACTATAAATTTCACATCATCCGGATGAATATTGTATTTGCATATGATTTTCAGTTTATCATTCAACATACCTTTCCTTATTTAAATGTAATACCCGTATGCGTATTGCCGGCAATTGCATCCCAGCGCGCAGAGGCATCCTGTACTTCCTGCGGATTACCACAGGTGGCAACCGGCGTTGCAGGCCGAAAACTTATTGTGCCGCTGCTGTCTGTATAAAATCCCCAGCTTACACTTGCTGCAACCCATCTTTTATGTGAAGCATCTTCACATACCGCTGATGTGTAGAATTCCATTCCAACATTTGAATCGGTGGTCCAGAATCCGGGCGAGTCATATAATGTAGCAGGCGTTGTTTCAGATCCTTCCAAAGCATTGGGCCCTGAAGTATAAAAGGGAACAGATGCAGATGTTACCCTGTCAACCATCCATCCGCGTGAAGGAGCATTTGTATCGTTCCAGCCTGATCGTTGATTTCTTACTGTATTATTCCAATCAGCACTTTCAACATCGCCTGAACTGTTTTTGGTGATTTTTCTAACAGTTTGTAATAATCGTAATGGAGTATAACGCCCGCAATATCTTCTGTCATTCAGGCTAGCCTGCATTTTAATATATACACCTTTAACGTCTCTAGAAGCCGCCTGGTATGGGTAGATGCCTTTATACGCTTTGGGGAAACTAAACGTTACACCATAATTCTGAAACCCGCAATCAACATTATACGATTGGCCTGCAATGGCATCGGCTGTCATTGTTCCATTTGTTATTCCCTGATCTACACCAGCAGAAGCTTCAAAGGAAGCATCGTCCAGTCTTTGAATTATTTTCCTGTTTATACTGCCGCTGTTCTGCTGCACCACATGCGTTAACTCATGCGCCATTAACCGTTTGCCATTAGCTGTTTCAGGCTGATATTGATTGGCGCCAAAAACAATATTATTGCCCGACGTATAAGCCAATGCATTTATGTCCTTTGCAGATTCATTGGCTGCGGCATTTGTATGAAGCTGCACATTTGAAAAATCATAACCAAAACGAGGTTCAAAAAAACTTCGTTCACTTTTCGATAAAGACCTGCCGCCTGAAACTGTGTTTATATAATTTTCAGTTTGAGACGAAGCAACGGTTTCCGCATTGCTGTTCTCTTTCCGCTGCGCTTTTTTTTCTTCCTCTTCACAGTGTGCGCATTTACGCTGTACTGATGTTATGGCAGGTTTAAAAAAAGAATTATTGTTTGCAGACGGATCAGGCATGCGCATTACTTTATCGGCAACCGCATCTGCTTCCTGTTCGTACACATCATTGGGCTGATTGACAGCAAGTTTAGGCTGAAAGAAAATATTATTATTCCGGGAACTGCCAGTAGTTTTATTTGTATTTAAAAAACTGTACATCTTTCTTTATCAGGTATCGTTTAAATAATTAAAAAATATTTAAAAAGAAGTTATGCTATGGCCCGAGGCGGCGATGTGTATGAATGAGATCAATAGCATCAACATACTTCGATTTAAAAGCCGCACTAATATCTGAACGGCCATTAACCATTAATCTCACCAGGTGTTTAACCTGGTTAACCTGGCTTAATGCAAAAAACGATGGCAGCACATTTACTGTTTGGGTAAGGTGAGGTATGGATACCAGAGAACCCCAACCTTCTGTACCACCCGCCGGAAGCCTTGTAATGGTTAGCGGATGTTGGTTCACCACACCATACATTTGATCAAACCTGTCATGAATGGCAGCCACACGCAGCTTATCATCATTAGTTGGAGTACCTGTTCTTGCCGTACCATCCGGGCCGGGATCTGTAAGATCAGGCGTAAAAACTGTTGCCAGCCTATGCATGGTTTGAATATTAAATTCATTGGTTCCGGAAGTTACCCATGAACCTGCGGTTATAGAATTGGCAATGGTTGAGTATAATATTTCGGTATCAAAATCACCGTAATTTAACCAGCTTTCAAGCCAGGCAATGGCACGCTGTGCTTTTTCTGTATCAGAACCTGTACCTGTTGCCGTCATACCGGATAATGTATCGGCAGCCGCCGGGCCAACGGCCATGCTTCCGGGGCTATGTACGAGCCGCATCAGTAAAACATAGCTGTCTGTATTTCTTCTTGCATCTGCGGGTAATAAGAAAGGAATGAGCCGCGTATTGGAATAAGCCACATCCTCAATTGATTCCACCGGATTGGCATGCGATGATTCATGTATAAGGGTTTGAATCCTGAAGTTAATACCTGCACTTACGAAGTCAGGACAAATGGTCATCATAGCGCCTGTTGGTCCAAGTCCCCTGCCTGAATTATAAGCCGGCCGGCCACAGCCTCCATCGCAGGAAGTATGGCAGCGGTGCCGTGTTGGCAATTGCCTTACCTGTGCTGCAATGGCGGTAACATTTGCATTAACAACAGCCCTCGGCACACCTGCAAAAAATCTTGATACAACAGCATTGGCAACGGCGGTAGGCGTTGTTACAATATCCCTTTCTGCAGCATTAACGATATCGCGGGCATTAGGGGTTGCCCCGGAAAACGCGTCGGTAAACTTTGCCTCACAGTTGGTAAGTTCTGTACCTGCTGCATTCTCAGAGCCCGGCGCGCCGCATGGGTTTACTGTTGTGGGCGCACTTAATAAACCAATTGGCGTTGGCAATACCTGTACTGACCGCCTGTGCCTGTAATCTATATCCCCAACACCTTCGTTTGGATGCGGAATTTTAGCACGGGTGGCAGTGTGCCCTGCACCCGCTAATGCTGCATCCACTGCATTTAAACGGCCTGTAACACGCACCAGCCTATCAGCAGCCGAAGCATCTTCGCTTGAAAAACCATGCAGTGTAAGAT
>JAEWJV010000394.1 GCA_023386395.1 Bacteroidota bacterium | reverse complement strand
CCCAGCGGCCCCCTGTCGTCTTTTACATTGGTGAAAGTGAGTAAAAGCCTGTTGCTATTACTATTGCTGAAACGCGAATTCAATTCAACAGAACCGGAATTTGTTTTATTAGGCATTACATAACCTGCATTATAAAAATTTATAGTGCTGCTGCTGCTGCGGCTAACGTTATTCCTGAAACCATCCGTGTGCCGGAAGCTTACACTCAATTTATTATCGTCATTTATATTCCAGTCAACTTTTGCAACAATCCTGTTTGCCTGAACTTTTTCAGGATTATCTAAATAACTGCCGGGGTTATAATTATAAGTCTTCTGCAAATAATTTGACAAATCCTGTATTTGAGCGCCTGTTATAGCGCCGCTGTAAGGGTCAATTTGCGGCTGCGGCCTTTCATCACGCTGCCATTCAACATTAACAAAGTAGAATAATTTGTTTTTGATGATAGCCCCGCCAACACGGGCGCCATAGGTTTTATTGCTGAAATCAGGAAGCTTTGTTGCATCCGCTTTATCGGCGCCCGGCGTTTTGCCGGAAAGGTTTTGATTTCTGAAGAAATAGTAAACAGAAGCCTCTTCATTATTCGTTCCGCTTTTTGTAATAGCGTTAATACCGCCGCCTGTAAAATTTCCAAGAGAAGCATCATAAGGAGAAACCACTACCTGGAACTGGTCTATAGCATCAATAGAAATGGGTGCAATGCCAGCCTGCCCGCCATTTGTGCCGCTGGCTGCCAGCCCGAATGCATCGTTATTTACAGCACCATCTATATAAAATGAATTGTAACGGTTGTTCTGGCCTGCAATTGAAATACCGCCGTCTGCGGTTACTTTGGCCTGCGGCACATAACGCAGGTAATCACTCATATTACGGCCAACCGTTGGCAGGTTAGCCATTTTATCACGACCGATATTTGTTTCATCGCCGCCTGCCGCACCTGTTTTCTGATTGCTGTAAGCAGATACAACTACATCATTTAAGGTTGTACTTTGCTGGGAGAGCTTAAAATCGAGGTTTAAATATTCACCTAATGACAGGTATACATCTTTTTTGTCGGATGAAGTGTACCCAACATAATCCACCTTTATAGTATAAGGCCCGCCTGAACGCAGGTTAAATAATCCGTAATCACCTTTGTCAGACACCATCGTTTTGTACACGGTGCCTGTAGGTACGTGGGTAGCTGTAACGGTAGCACCCTGGAGTTTTGCATTGTCCGTTGAAGTAACGGTGCCGGTAATATTACTCGTTGTTACCTGGGCTTTCACGAAAAAAGGGGAAAGAAGTACCAAAAGAATTTGGAAAGTTTTTCTCATGCGCTTGAATTTTGCCGCAAAAGTAATTCTTGTAAGAAAAAAAAAGTTGTGTATTTTTTACATAATAATTTGATAACATACTCCCGGGCTTGAGTTTTATTTAAATTTAATAGCTTACGCATGTAAGATTTACAAAATGTTTACAAAAAGAAAATAATTTCTTTATTCAGGCATTACAACCGGGTAATACTTGGTTTCAACCTTTGATAAACCCGATTTCATGCAAAAAAGAAACCTCGAAATTGCCGTTTTAAGCGATCTTCATTTAGGTACTTACGGTTGCCGCGCACAGGAAGCTGTCAATTATCTCAGAAGTATTCAGCCAAAAATTTTAATACTGAACGGCGATATAATCGACTGCTGGCAGTTTTCCAAACATTACTTTCCTCCCAACCACATGCAGGTTATCAAAGAGATTTTTTCCATGCTCTCAAGAGGAACGCAGGTAGTGTATATAGCCGGTAATCATGATGAAGTTTTAAGGCGGTGGAGCCCTTTAAACATGGGCAATTTTTCATTGACCGATAAATTATTGCTTGAAATAAACGGCAAGAAAACATGGATATTTCATGGTGATGTTTTTGATGCCACCACCAAAGGCAGCGCCAAACTGCTGGCAAAGCTTGGCGGTAAAGGTTATGACCTTTTGATACTGCTTAACAACTTTATAAACTGGTGGCTTGTTTTGGCCGGCCGTGAAAAAATGAGTTTCAGCAAAAAGGTAAAAAACAGCGTAAAGAAGGCTGTAAAATGGATATCCGACTTTGAACAAACTGCTGCCGAACTGGCCATTGAAAAAAATTACGACTATGTTATTTGCGGCCATATTCATCAGCCGCAAAACAAAATCATTCAAAACAAAGCAGGAAAAGTTACTTACCTGAACAGCGGCGACTGGATTGAGAACCTGACTTCACTTGAGTTTGATAAAAATGAATGGAAGATATATCAATATAATGCCAAGGAATACGCCGCACAAAATTTTCGCCGCCATGCGCAAAAAATACCGGAACTGAATGTAATCAGCAATGAAGTAACCATGTTTATTAATTCACTTAATTTCCCGGTTAATAATAATCCCGGGAAAAAACAGGATAATTATAAGAAGCTGTTTGAATTATTTTACTAAGATTGAGATGAATAACGGTCAGACGCTTCAGCAAACTGTTTAATTCATATTTACCACTTGAAAAGCGTCAGACCGGTAAGTGATGCAGTGTTTGCTTTTTTATTAACTCAAACAACTTCTAAGTGAAAATTTTTTATGCGGTTCAGGCCACAGGCAACGGGCACATAGCAAGGGCCATAGAATTATTGCCTTATTTACAACAGTACGGAACGGTAGATATTTTTTTAAGCGGCAACAACAGCAGCCTGCAAACCGGTTTGCCCGTGCGTTATAAAAGCAAAGGGGTGAGCCTTTATTATACACAGGGCGGCGGCCTCGATTATATAAGGATGATGAAAGAATTTAGTGCGAGACGTGTGTGGAAAGAAGCGAAAGACCTGCCGGTTGAAAACTATGATTGTGTGCTGGTAGATTTTGAAAGCATAGCGGCATTAAGTTGCCGGCTGAAAAAAGTATTCTGCATAGGCTTTGGCCACCAGGCAAGCTTTCAATCGGCAAAAGTGCCGAGGCCGGCAACAAAAAATATGGCGGGCGAATGGATATTGAAATACTATGCGCCGTCAACAGTTTATACCGGTTTGCATTTTAAGCAATACGACAATTTTATTTTTAACCCGGTTATTAAAGATGTTATTTTAAAAGCAGAACCGGATAATAAAAATCATGTAACGGTTTATCTTCCGCAATACAATGATGACTTGCTGGTAAGTTATTTCAGGCAGTTGAAAGACGTGCAGTTTCACCTTTTTTCCAAAACTGCAAAATCAATATCAATCCAAAAAAATATAACCATACAGCCGGTTAATATTAATGCGTTCAATAAAAGTATAATTAATTGCTTCGGTGTAATTACCGGCGCCGGTTTTGAAACGCCTGCAGAGATTCTTTACCTCGGCAAAAAGCTTTTATGCATTCCCATTAAAGGCCAGTACGAACAAAAATGCAATGCTGCCGCTTTAAAAGATTTTAATGTGCCTGTTATTGAAAGCATTGATGAAAACTTCGTTGAAACAATTATAAACTGGTTACAGCAACATAAGCCAAAACAATTGCAGCTTCCACATTCAACGGAAGATATAGTAGCATTTGTAATGCAGCAGGCAAAGAGATTAATCCGTTAAATCCTGTAAATCCAGGTTCATGCTATTCCACCGTTACACTCTTCGCCAGGTTTCTTGGCTTATCCACATCATAGCCTTTGGCAACACCAATATAATAAGCAAGCAGCTGCAAAGGAATTACGCTCAGCATCGGCGCAACAATTTCATCTGCTTCCGGCACAATAATTATATCATCAGCAAGTGTTGGTGAAACCAAATCGCCTTCCGTTATAATGGAAACAACTTTTCCTTTCCGCGCTTTTATTTCCTGCATATTGCTCACGATCTTTTGATGGTAGGCATCTTTCGTTGCCACAAAAACAACAGGTAAAGTTTCATCCACCAGCGCTATCGGCCCATGTTTCATTTCAGCTGCAGGATAACCTTCAGCATGTATGTAAGAAATCTCTTTCAGCTTTAATGCGCCTTCCAGTGCAACCGGAAAATTATAACCGCGGCCGAGGTATAAAAAATCCCGGGCATCTTTATATTTTCCGGCAAGTGTTTTAATGTTGTCATTCTGTTCCAGCACTGTTGCCACTTTATCAGGAATAGCCATTAATTCTTTACATAAAATACGATAGCGTTCTTCATCAATCGTTTTCTTTTGATGCGCAATCTTTAAAGCGATCATCGTTAGTACAGCCAATTGTGCTGTGAATGCTTTGGTACTGGCCACGCCAATTTCAGGGCCGGCATGTGTATAAGCGCCTGCATGAGAAACACGGGCAATGGATGAACCCACAACATTCAACACGCCTAAAATAATAGCGCCCTGTTCTTTGGCCTTTTCAATTGCCACCAATGTATCGGCTGTTTCGCCGCTTTGTGAAATGGCAATAATAACATCGCCTTTATTCACTACAGGATTGCGGTATCTAAATTCCGATGCATATTCCACTTCAACCGGTATACGGCACAGTTCTTCAAAAATATATTCGGCCACTAAACCTGCATGCCAGCTTGTGCCGCAGGCAATCATAATAATGCGCGGTGCATTTATTATTTCTTCAGCATATTGCTGAATGCCACTCATGGTTATCGTTCCCTTGTCTGCATCAAGGCGTCCGCGCAGGCAATCATAAATAGTTTGCGGCTGTTCAAAAATTTCCTTCACCATAAAATGGTCATAACCGCCTTTTTCTATAGCGGCCAATTCCATATCAAGCTTCGTTATAAACGGTGTTTGCTTTTCATTGCCCAGGTTCTTTAATATCAGTTCATCGGCACGAACAATGGCAATTTCATAATCATTAACATACACCACTTCTTTGGTGTATTCAATAATAGGTGAAGCATCACTTGCCAAAAAATGTTCATTCTTTCCAATGCCAATTACCAGCGGGCTGCCCTTGCGTGCCGCGATAATGGTATGCGGGTCATCTTTATCAATCAATAAAACGCAATAAGCGCCGGTAATTCTTTTCAAAGCATAGCGCAGCGCTTCTTCCAGCGTGCCTTCATTATTCTTTTTAATATCTTCAATAAAATTGAGCAGCACTTCGGTATCGGTATCACTTTTAAACGTGTAACCCTTTCTCAGCAACTCATTTTTTATCTGCGCATAATTTTCGATAATGCCATTATGTATCATGGCAAATTTGCCGCTGTTGCTCACATGCGGATGCGCATTGCGGTCGTTGGGTTCGCCATGCGTTGCCCAGCGTGTATGCCCAATGCCGATATGCCCGCTTACATCTTTTCCAATCAACAATTCTTCAAGATCGGCAACACGGCCCTGCTTTTTATATACTTTCAAACCGCCATCAATTAATGCAACACCGGCGCTGTCATAACCACGGTATTCCAGGCGTTTCAAGCCTTTCAGCACCACAGGATAAGCATCTCTTGAACCTATGTAACCAACTATTCCGCACATAATAATTAAATGTTTTTGCCTGCAAATTATTTGATGAATACTTATGTAACCAGCTAATGAACTTCGGTTGAGCACGGTTGCAGCCTGTCCGCCGTGGCGGATCGCAACACTTGTAGTAGCTTAGGTGTGCTGTTCATAGTTGCCTGCATAGAATTACTTAAAACAAGTGCTTAGCATTATATTTGAAAAAAATAATCAGCACGAAGATATGCAATCATCACCGGAAAAATTTCCTAGCATAACTTTAGAAGACGAACGTGTTTTATTAAGGCCACTTAAAGAAAACGATTACGAGAATTTATTGCCTTTTGCAATGAATGAAAAAGGGCTCTGGTTTTATTCTTTGGTAAGGCCGGAAGGTGAAGATGGTTTAAAGAACTATATAAATATTGCGCTTAATGAAAAGGCTGCGGGCAAAGAATTTCCTTTCATTGTTTTTGATAAAAAAGCAAATGAATATGCCGGCAGCACAAGGTTTTATGATATTAATTTCCCTTATAAGACATTGCAGCTTGGCTACACCTGGTATGGAAAAAAATTTCACGGAACAGGTTTGAATAAGCATTGCAAATTTTTATTGTTGCAATTTGCCTTTGAAAAACTGGGTATGGAAAGGGTGGAATTCCGCGCCGATGCAAGAAACGAACGAAGCATTGCCGCCATGAGATCCCTTGGCTGCAAGGTAGATGGTATTCTACGCGGCAATATGCCCACCATGGAAGGCGACGTACGGCGGAATTCGATTGTGTTAAGTATCCTGAAAGATGAATGGTATAAGGGCATAAAAGAAAATTTAAAAAAGCGCCTATAAATTTTAAAATAATAACTTATGGAAAATGTAACCGGTATTGGCGGCGTATTTATTAAGGCAAAAGATCCTGATGGTCTTGCCAAATGGTATAAAGAAAACCTGGGTATTGATTTTATGGAAGGCAATTATGCAGCTTTCCCATGGACAAATGAAAAACCGGATAACCCCGGCACTACGGTATTCTCTTTCTTTAAAGAAAGCAGTGAATATTTTAGCCCGTCGCAAAGCCAATTCATGATTAATTTTAGCGTGAAAGACCTGCACACTTTACTGCATTCATTAAAAGAAAAAGGCATTTGGGTGGCAGACAAAACAGAAGATTATGATTATGGAATTTTTGGCTGGACGATAGATCCCGAAGGCAATAAAATTGAACTGTGGCAACCGAAAGATGAAGCATCATAATTAAATATTAATGAAGATAACCAAAACTGAAATTTATAAGTACAGCATTCCTATGGTGCCTTTTACCATTGCAACCGGCACCATGCATTTTGCACAAAATATTTTTATTCGCATTCATACCGACGAAGGTATTGTTGGCGTAGGTGAGTGTTCGGCCTTTCCAATGATCGTTGGCGAAACACAAGCCACCTGCTTTGAAATGGCAAAAGATTTTGCGCAGTTATGGAAGGGCAAAGATGTACTTGACATTAATGCAAGAATGAATGAACTGCATGCTTTCACGGCATATAATTATACCATTAAAAGTGCTTTTGATATGGTTTTGTATGATATAGCTGCGAAGCATTCCAATCTTCCTTTATATAAATTTCTCGGCGGCATAAAAAAGAAAGAATTAAAAACTGATGTAACGGTTGGTATTAATACGCCGCAACAAATGGCTTTGCAGGCCGAAGCATTTGTGGAGCAGGGTGTTGAAATTTTAAAGGTGAAGCTTGGTAAAAATGCAGCGCATGATATTGAAGCCATTAGTTTAATAATAAAAACCGTTGGTAATAATATTAAGCTGCGTATTGATGCCAACCAGGGCTGGAATTACGAAGATGCTTTAAAAGTATTAACGGCATTCAAAGATTATAATATTGAATTTTGTGAACAACCCATGCGCCGTTATAATGATGATAAATTACCAAAGCTTGTGCAGCTTTCACCTGTAAAAATTATGGCAGATGAAAGTGTATTTGATCATTATGATGCAGAAAGAATAATTGCTGCCAGCGCCTGTGATTATGTGAATATAAAATTTGCCAAAAGCGGCGGCATACTCGAAGCCATGAAGATTAACGAAGTTTGTGAAGCAAACAATATTCCCTGTATGATGGGTGGTATGCTTGAAAGCCGCGTTGCATTAACTGCTTTTGCACATTTCGCTACAGCTTATGATAACGTAAAGTTTTATGATATGGATACCTGTTTGCTTGGTCATAAAATTGACCCTGTTACCAGTGGCGTAACCTATAATAATTTTTGTGTTGAACTACCTGATGAAATTGGCATTGGCGCAGATGTGGATGAAGCGTTTTTGAAAGGGTTGGAAAGCACAATAGTTTAATTAACAAAGGAAGATAAAATCATCTTCCCTTATTAATATATCATTATTATACAGCGGTTTCGTCCACCAAATCCAGCTCTACCCTCAAATTATCAATAATAAATTCCTGGCGCTGCTGTGTGTTCTTGCCCATATAATATTCAAGTAACTGCTGTATATGCTCTCCCTGTTCCAGTATTACCGGCTGCAGGCGCATATCAGCAGCAATAAAACGCTCAAATTCTTCCGGCGATATTTCGCCCAGGCCTTTAAATCGTGTTATCTCAGGTTTGCCGCCAAGTTTTTTAATAGCTGCCTGTTTTTGGCTTTCATCATAACAATAGATCGTTTCTTTTTTATCACGCACACGAAACAAAGGCGTTTCTAAAATATGTACATGACCGCGCTTTACAAGATCGGGAAAGAATTGCAAAAAGAATGTCATTATCAGTAAGCGTATATGCATGCCATCCACATCTGCATCGGTGGCAATTACAATATTGTTGTAACGCAATCCTTCCAGTCCATCTTCAATATTCAATGCATGCTGCAATAAATTGAACTCTTCATTTTCATAAACGATCTTCTTGGTTAATCCATAGCTGTTCAACGGTTTTCCACGCAAACTAAACACAGCCTGGCTTTCCACATTTCTTGCTTTGGTAATAGAACCGCTGGCACTATCGCCTTCGGTAATGAATATGGTTGAATTATTCTGCAGCTCTATAAACGCATCTTTATTTTTTGATGGCGGCTCATCATTTAAATGAATATGGCAATCACGTAATTTCTTATTATGCAGGTTGGCTTTTTTTGCACGCTCATTCGCCAGCTTTTTAATGCCCGCCAGTTCTTTTCTTTCACGCTCACTTTGTTCAATACGTTTTTTTAATGATTCAGCTATCTGCGAATTGCGGTGTAAAAAATTATCCAGCTCTCTTGATAAAAAATCCTGCACAAAATTCTTCATGCTCGGGCCGCCCTCATACACGGTTTGCGAGCCCAGCTTGGTTTTTGTCTGGCTTTCAAAAACAGGCTCCTGCACACGCACAGAAACGGCTGCGACAATACTCTGCCGTATATCTGCCGCTTCATAATCTTTCTTAAAAAAATCACGTATTGTTTTTACATACGCTTCGCGAAAAGCCTGCTGGTGCGTACCGCCCTGCGTGGTGTATTGGCCGTTTACAAATGAAAATAAATCCTCACCATAATCGTTGTTATGGGAAAGTGCCACTTCAATATCTTCACCTTTTAAATGAATAACAGGATAACGCAATTCATCGGGATTGGTTTTGCGCTGCAGCAAATCGAGCAAGCCATTTTTACTTACATAACGCTTGCCGTTTAAATTAATAACCAGGCCTGCGTTCAGATAACAGTAATTCCAAAGCTGGTTGTCTAAATATTCATGTATAAAATGAAAGTTCTTAAACACCGTTTCATCCGGAATAAACGTTATCAGCGTGCCATTGTCTTCCGTGCTTTTTGCTTCTTTATGTTCTTTAATTAAAACCCCTTTTTCAAACTCTGCCGTTTTTACTTTTCCCTCACGAAAACTATCCACTTTAAAATAAGTACTCAGCGCATTTACCGCTTTTGTACCCACGCCGTTCAAACCCACACTTTTCTGAAACGCTTTGCTATCGTACTTGGCACCGGTGTTTATCTTGCTTACCACATCCACCACTTTGCCTAAAGGAATGCCACGGCCATAGTCGCGTATGGTAACCGTTTTGCCCTGTATGTTAATGTCCACATGTTTACCGTAACCCATGGTGTGCTCATCAATACAATTATCAATCACTTCTTTAATCAGCACATAAATACCATCATCCGGCGATGAGCCATCACCTAATTTACCAATGTACATGCCCGGCCTCAAACGAATATGTTCCCGCCAGTCGAGGCTGCGAATGCTCGCTTCCGTATAATCAAAATTCATCTCTGCCATAATATTTTAATGCCAATTTTCAATTGGCTCATTTTTATTGTTATGTTACCAGCAGTTGATACGTTGTTACATCTCCGTTGTGTCACTCCCTTCAACTGCATGAATGCTATGGAGCAAAACCAATGCGGGCAAAAATAATATTACACGCATCAAAGCAATTTAAAGTTTTCAAAAAAAACGCCGTACGCATAGTAATACACGTATGTTTATAAGTTGCATTTGCTAAAATGGTACGAAGGTTGCAAACTTGCATCAATCAAAGAATATATTATGAAGAACCTCGCACTTATTGCAGTTTTCTTTTCATGCATTTTTGTTGGTAATGCACAGCATATTAAAGTTTTAACTTCAAAAGAAAAAGTATCATTACGCGGCCTGAGCGCTGTTGATGATAATGTAATATGGGCAAGCGGCAATAACGGGCAGGTGGCAAG
>JAEWJV010000320.1 GCA_023386395.1 Bacteroidota bacterium | reverse complement strand
CTTCAGACAGTGATTATGTAAAAGATATAGCACTGGAACCGGTTGAACTGAATGCAACTGTACGTTTAAAAAACATCCAGTTCAATTCAAAATCATTTACGCTTGAACCGGTAAGTATGATTGAACTGAATAAACTTGTTCAGTTAATGACTGATAATCCATCCATCAGAATACAGATAAACGGTTATACAGATAATGTAGGCAGCGATGCAGATAATTTATTGTTGTCTCAGAACAGGTCAAAAGCTGTTGTTGATTATCTGATAAGCAAAGGCATTGATGCAAAGCGTTTAACTTCAAAAGGCTTTGGCGAAACTAAGCCGGTAGCTGACAATTCTACAGAAGAAGGGCGGGCTTTAAACCGGCGCACTGAATTTATTGTTACAGGATTGTAAATTCTATTTCCCATTTTGTGGATTAATGCTGCTTAAGGCCTCTTTTTAGTAAGGATGGGTAATTCGGAACCATCTTTGCCATTAATTAATAAAGATGTTTTATGGAAAGGGAATTACTGATAACAGTTAAAACAAGTGAAACTGATAAGAAAAAGATAAACCGGGAAATAGAAAACATAAAGAAGTTATTTCCGTATATGGAATCTTTTGAAACATTTACCTCAAGTCATGAATTGTTGGATTTGGAAAAACACACAGTAGTTAGTGCAAGGCCAAAATTGCATGATATATTTAAAAAAGGTATTCATAAAAACAACAGTTTTATTATAAGCCTTAATTAAAGGCATCTGCGGCCTGCCGGTTCTTTTTAGCTTTGAGGTATTTATTGTGAATAATGTCCTGCACAGGCACGTTTTCAATCTTGCTCTCCAGCCAGCCTATTATATCAAGGTACATAAATGACCGCGTGGCAAGCGGGTTTCCTTTTAATGATTCAAGTTTGTTTTTCAGCGGTTCAAATTCAGCAACAATTTTGGCAGGCGTTGAATTAAATGATTTACGCAGAAATTTAAAAATCTCTTCTTCCACAATATTCAGGTTATTCATTTTCGCCATAAACCTGTACACTGATTTAATAAGATATTCCACCAAATCATAATTACCCAGTTCAAAATGCGCTATTAAATGCAGCAGCCTTGAATAACAGTGAAGGTCAGTTCTTAAATCTGGCCTGCGGTTAATGATCAGGTTAAGATAATCAATAGCCTTTTCATTGTCGCCACTTCCAAAATACAAGCAGGCGATCTTATAATAAAAGATGAGAATACGGTGCGTATCAATATGCAGTTTATATTCTTCAATCTTTTCTTCAATATAAGGCACCAGCGAAAGCCCTTTAGTAAAAGTGCCATGCATAAAATGCTTGTTAAGTAAAGCAATCTGCATGTAAATAAAAGTTTGAATTTGTGTGTTGGCATCTTTTTGCCCTGCCTTCGATGCCCAGAACAATTCAAATAAATGCAGTACTTCATCAAACTTTTTGTAATTGGATAAAACAAAATGCGCCGTAGAAAGGTTATGCAATCCTTTTACATATTGAATAGATTCGGTATCCTTCATGCTCCTGTTTTCTTCAAACAGGTTCACCCATTTTTGCGAATAGCGGTAAAAGCCCAGCAGGTCTTGCAATATAAATGTGTACCAGGTATAAGACTGGTAATAATAAAGCTTTTCATAAAAGTCCATATCACAAACCTGGCAGGTGGGCAAATAGGAAAAAAAGAAGTCATGCAATGCTTTCTCATCTTTCTCATCCCTTGCATGCCCGTGCTGAATATACCAGCTGTATAACTGCAGTGCAAAACTGGCCAGTTTATTAAGCCTTGACACCCGCCGGCTTACTTCATCAGATTCTTTGGATAATTCTTCGGCCTTGCCTTCTATGCTCCTCGTTATATGCATGGCTTCAATTTTCTTTTCAAAAATTAAAGCCTGCAGGCGATAAGTGGATTGATCATGTGTTTTGGCAACAGCCTTTACCTTATCCAGTATTTTCAGCGATTGCATATACAGGCCTTTATTATACAGTAATCTTGCATACATAATATGCTCGCTCAAAACTGTTTCAATATCGGGTGAAGAATGCGTAAGGCTTGAAAGCAATTGTTTGTACAAATAAGCCTTCATATTAGAAAGCTGCTGCTTATGAATGGATGGATTCCTGCGCAGCAGCTTATCTTCATCATATTCCGACATATTATCCAGCGCATCAAATAAGGCCAGTATTTTGAGGTCGTCAGTGCCCGATATGCGCTTTACATGTAGTTTAAATAATCTCTTTTCCGATTTATCAAGCGACTTTATTAATTGAAATAGCTCGTCTGTACTCCTGTTAGGCATCGTAAATAAAATTTGCGCAAATACTTATCTGTAAAGGTTTTCAGCAAAATTACAGGTTATTTATAACCGTAAAAGCACCTTCATATTCATTTTAAGGGAAATGTAATATGTTTAACTTTATATACTCTTGATATTACTAACAGTTGTTCATAACAACATACCGCAAAATCAAAAATCTATGCAAACAAAAAAGATTGACATTTTCGACACCACTTTAAGAGATGGCGAACAGGTGCCAGGCTGTAAACTCAATACAAAAGAAAAAATACAGCTTGCACTGGCTCTTGAAGGTTTGGGTGTTGATATAATTGAGGCTGGTTTTCCTATTTCCAGTCCCGGCGATTTTGCTTCGGTGGAAGAAATTTCCAAGGTTATTAAAAATGCTACCGTTTGCGGCCTTAGCCGTGCAGTAGAAAAAGATATAAACGCAGCCGGTGAGGCGCTGAAATATGCAAAACGCCCACGCATACACACAGGCATTGGTACTTCAGATTCTCATATCAAATCAAAATTCAATGCTACCCGGGAAGAGATTCTGCAGCGTGCCGTTCAGGCGGTTAAATGGGCTAAAAGTTGGGTGGATGATGTGGAGTTTTATGCAGAAGATGCGGGCCGTACCGAAAACGGTTTTCTTGCCAAAGTAATAGAAGCGGTCATTGCGGCAGGCGCCACCGTGGTGAATATTCCTGATACAACCGGTTATTGCCTTCCCCATCAATACGGCGAAAAAATTGCCTACCTCGTAAATAACGTTCCCAATATTGATAAGGCCACTATTTCCTGCCATTGCCATAATGACCTTGGGCTGGCAACCGCCAATTCCATTGCAGGCGTTATAGCCGGAGCCGGGCAAATAGAATGCACCATCAACGGACTGGGCGAACGCGCCGGCAATACTTCGCTCGAAGAAGTGGTAATGGTTTTAAAACAGCATGCTTACCTCGGTTTTTATACTAACATTAAAACAGAAAAGCTTAACCCGCTTAGCCGCCTGGTAAGCGATACTATGCGCATGCCGGTTCAGCCGAATAAAGCCATTGTAGGCGCCAATGCATTTGCGCATTCAAGCGGTATTCACCAGGATGGTTTCTTAAAAGATAATAGTACATATGAAATCATCAGGCCGGAAGATGTGGGTGCCGATGGCAGCAAAATTGTGCTCACGGCGCGCAGCGGCAGAAGTGCTTTGGCGCATCGCTTCCAGAAAATCGGTTATAGTTTTAATCGCAATGATATTGATGTATTATACCAACAGTTTTTGGCCGTAGCCGATAAAAAGAAAGAAGTGAAAGACGACGATTTGCATGAATTGGCTAAAGCGTATCAGCCGGAGGCTGTTTCTTAGGATTTTTTTTGTGACAGGCAACAGTTTTTCAATGAAGCTTTGTTGTGTCACTCCCTTGTACTGTAACAATTATGGCAGCAATTATCTTCTAAAAAAATATTCAATAGCAAAAAATAATGACTTCAGAGAACAGTAATATGGGTGCTGATAACTTCCCTCAGGGGGAAGGGGGCAAGGGCAAGACTTTATTCGAAAAAATCTGGGAAAAACATGTTATAAAGCAAATTGAAGGTGGCCCTTCAGTTTTATACATCGATAAACACTTCATTCACGAAGTAACCAGCCCGCAGGCGTTCAAAGGTTTGGAAAACAGGAACCTGCAGGTATTCCGGCCGCAGCAGGTAGTGGCTACTGCCGATCATAATGTACCAACGCTTAACCAGCATCTTCCCATTCGCGAAGAATTATCAAGAAAGCAGGTAGAAACTTTAAAACAGAATTGCGAAAAATTCGGCATTGAATTATATGGTTTGGGCCATCCTTACCAGGGCATTGTTCACATCATCGGTCCCGAACTCGGTGTTACACAACCTGGCATGACCATCGTTTGCGGCGACAGCCATACTTCAACACACGGTGCATTTGGCACGATTGCTTTTGGCATTGGCACCAGTGAAGTGGAAATGGTTTTGGCTACGCAATGCTTAATGCAGAGCAAGCCAAAACTCATGCGCATTAATGTGGAAGGCAGATTGAATAAAGGCGTGGTTTCAAAAGATATCATTCTATATATCATTTCAAAAATCTCTGCCAGCGGCGCTACCGGTTATGCGGTGGAATATGCAGGCTCAGCCATCCGCAATTTATCAATGGAGGCACGTATGACCATTTGTAATATGAGCATTGAAATGGGCGCCCGCTGCGGCATGATAGCCCCCGATGAAACAACTTTCAGTTATGTAAAGGGCAGGAAATTTGCACCGCAGGGTGAAGCCTGGGATAAGGCTTTGGCTTACTGGCAAACTTTATACAGCGATGCCGATGCAAAATTTGATACAGAGCTTAACATTAAAGCAGAAGATATTGAACCGATGATAACTTATGGCACTAACCCGGGCATGGGTATTGGCATCACCGGCCACGTACCTGATTTATCCGAGATAGATGTAAGGGACAAACCTTCTTATGAAAAGAGTTTGCATTACATGGGAATTGAGCCCGGCGCCAAAATGAAAGGCAAAAAAGTTGATTATGTTTTTATAGGCAGTTGCACAAACGCCCGTATTGAAGATTTAAGAATGGTAGCCGGTTTTGTAAAAGGCAAACAAAAAGCAAAAGATGTGGAAGTATGGATCGTGCCGGGCAGCAAACAGGTGGAAAAGCAGGCGTTGGAAGAAGGCATCAATAAAATTTTTGAAGAAGCAGGATTTATGCTGCGGCAGCCGGGTTGCTCGGCCTGTTTGGGTATGAATGAAGATAAAATTCCCGCGGGCAAATATTGCATCTCAACCAGCAACAGAAATTTTGAAGGAAGGCAAGGGCCAAATGCGAGAACATTCCTGGCAAGCCCCTTAACCGCAGCAGCAGCAGCTATAACAGGCGAAGTAACAGATGTGAGGGAGTTGATGTCTTAATTTTCATTTATAGGATTATAGAATTAGCAGGATATGCTCTGACTTGAATAATTTGAATATGACGTTTGATACAAACAATAAAACGCAATTACAATACTCCCCCTCAGGGGCTGGGGTATGGGACGCTAATTTATACGATAACAAACATGCCTTTGTTGCAAAGTATGGCGAAGATGTGATGGGTTGGCTGGCACCGCAAAAAAACGAGCATATTTTGGATGTTGGCTGCGGCACCGGAACATTAACGCATAAAATAGCAGAGAGCGGCGCTATTGTTACCGGCATAGATGCCTCGCCGGAAATGATTGCCAAAGCAAAGCAGGCGTATAGCGATATTGAATTTCTTGTAAAAGATGCAAGCAATTTCAGCTTTGCCTCAAAGTTTGATGCGGGTTTTTCAAACGCTACATTTCATTGGATAAAAGACCAGCAAAATGTTTTGCAATGTGTTTATGATAGCTTGAAAGATGGCGGCCGCTTCGTGTATGAAATGGGCGCCAAACATAATATTGAAAGTATTCACCAGGCCATAAAAGAAGCGTTGAATGAAGAAGGGTTTGAATTGAATTCTAACATACAGGTGAATTATTTTTCCTCTGCAGGAGAACAGGCAACAATGCTTGAAAAGGTTGGTTTCACAGTTTCAAATATTGTTCAGTTCAACAGGCCGACAGAACTGGTGGGCGAAGATGGCATGAAGAACTGGATCGTTCAGTTTTGCCAGGCTTTTTTCAAACTCATTCCATCAGAAAAGATTGAAATAGTAATTGATAAAGCCGTTGCCATTTTAAAAGAAACCAATTATGAAAACGGCAAATGGTATGCAGATTATAAAAGGTTAAGGATAAAGGCAGTGAAAGCCTGAACATGGATTTAAGATTAAGGATTAAAAAATTTTTAAAGCGCTCTGCGAAGTCGCCGACTTGTAAAGCAAATATTACATGAGCAAGCAAATAAATATAATTAAGTCAACGGTAGTTCCACTCAATATTGAAAACGTTGATACAGACCAGATAATTCCTGCACGTTTTTTAAAGGCCACCAGCCGCGATGGATTTGGTAAAAATCTTTTCCGCGACTGGCGTTATGAAAACGATGATGAATCAAAACCTAAAAAAGATTTTGTTTTAAACGAGCCTTTGTATAAAGGAAAGATTTTAGTAGCTGCCAAAAATTTTGGTTGCGGCTCGTCAAGGGAACATGCGGCATGGGCTATTAAAGATTATGGTTTTGATGTAGTGGTAAGCAGTTTCTTCGCCGATATTTTCCGGAACAATGCGCTCAATAATTTTTTACTGCCGGTAGTTGTAAGTGAAAATTTTCTGCAGAAAATTTTTACCGCCGTGTTGTTCGATAAATCAACAGAACTGGAAGTAAACCTGCCCGATCAAACTATTACCATTTTAAACAATACATCCACGCTTCCATTTGCTGAAAACCCAATGGAAAGTTTTGAAATAAACAATTACAAGAAAACATGTTTATTGAATGGTTATGATGATATTGATTATTTACTCAGCATGAAAAGTGAAATAGAAGAATTTGAAGCAAAGCCCCATTCCTAAAGAAGTTATTTATACAACGTAAGCAAATTGGAAAATGCAAATACACATATAGCGAAAGATTTTGACAGCCTTTCATCAAGCGTTGTTTTAAAAGTTTCAGGTTTATGCTCTTCATTAGGAGATGGGGGCCTGAACGGTGTTTCATTTGACTTAAATAGAGATGAACATTTATTAATTACAGGAAATTCCGGCAGTGGCAAAACCATGTTGGCAAAAGCATTAGCCAATAAAATTTTTTATAAAGGCACTGTTGAGTTTGCCGGTAATAAGCCGGAGATAATTTTTGTTGAACAACATTACTTTTTCAAAACGTTATCTAACACCAGCGATTTTTATTACCAGCAGCGCTATAACAGTTTTGAAAGCAATGATGCTTTAACTGTGCTGGATGAATTATTGAAAGTATCAAATGATGCAATCAAAATTGATGCACTGCTTACCCAACTTCAGTTGCATCATCGTAGGCATGATGCTTTGCTGCATCTTTCAAGTGGCGAGCATAAACGTTTCCAGCTGATCAAAGCTTTTTTGCAGGATGCTGATGTTTTTATTTTTGAAACACCGTTCATTGGCCTGGATATTTACAGCCGCAGGATTTTAAGAAATATTATTGATGAAAAAGCCAAATCTTCTACCATCATTGTTATTGCAGATGTTGAAGATGCGCCATCATGCATAACGCATATTGCAGCACTCGAAAAAGGCAGTTTGAAATGCTTTGAAAAAATTGAAGATTTCACAAAACTTCATTCATCACTTACTGCGCATCATGCACCATTCAATGGAAAAGTGCCGGTGCGGCAAACAACAGTTGAATTCAATGTTGCGGTTAAACTGGAAAATGTATCTGTTGCTTATGGTGAAAAGAAGATCCTCGATAAAATTAACTGGCAAATTAACCGTGGTGAAAAATGGCTGTTGAAAGGTGTGAATGGTGCAGGCAAATCAACGCTGACAAGCTTAATAACCGGTGATCATCCGCAGGCGTATTCTAACAAAGTTTTTTTGTTTGATAAGAAGCGCGGCAGCGGCGAAAGTATCTGGGATATTAAAAGAAAAATAGGTTTTGTGTCGCCTGAATTGCATTGGTATTACGACAAAACCATTTCCGTATATAATACAATTGCATCAGGTTTTTTTGATACAATTGGTGTTTACAAAAAGCTTAATGAAGAACAGCAGCATATTGTGGAAGAATGGTTGAGTTTTTTAAACATTGGAGCAAAAGCACAGCAGCAATTACATACTATTTCCACCAGCCAGCAGCGGCTGGCGTTGCTGGCAAGGGCACTCGTAAAAAATCCGCCATTATTAATTCTTGATGAGCCTTGCCAGGGTTTGGATGAACAGCAGGTGACCGATTTTGTGGCACTCGTAGATGACCTGTGC
>JAEWJV010000318.1 GCA_023386395.1 Bacteroidota bacterium | reverse complement strand
GGTATTGTTTAAATTCAATGCTTCCAATTGATGCTGGGCATAAAAACTTTCATCAACATTATGTCCCCAGTTTCTTTCGCCTTCAAAAGATTCAGTGCCGGCAATCATTCTTAAAATGGTTGATTTGCCCTTCCCGTTTGCACCTATCAGTGCAATTTTATCACCGCGGTCAATTTCTGCGCCCGTATTTTCTATGATAAGATTATTACCGAATTGTTTTGTTGCATGCTTAAGCGATGCCAGTATTTTTCCCGGCTGCTTGTCAACCCTGAAATTAATTTTAAGATTAGGTCTTTCAATTTCAACATTCTCTATGCGGTCAAGCCTGTCTAATTTTTTGATAAGGCTTTGCGCCATCGATGCCTTACTGGCCTTGGCCCTGAAGCGTTCTATTAACCTTTCATTCTGACGTATAAAATCCTGCTGATTTTCATAAGCCCGTTGCTGAATTTCTATACGTTGTTCTTTTTCTGTTTCATAGTAATCATAATTGCCCGAATAAATGTGCAGTTGCTGTTGAAACAGTTCAACAATTTTTGTAACCAAGCGGTTTAAAAAATATTTATCGTGGCTTACTATTACAACGCTGCCTTTGTAATGCAGCAAATATTTTTCAAGCCATTCAATGGAAGGCAGGTCCAGGTGGTTGGTAGGCTCATCCAATAATAATAAATCCGGTTGTTGCAATATCATTTTTGCAAGCAACACACGCATGCGCCAGCCACCGCTGAATTCTTTGTAAGGACGGTTTAAATCATCGTTTGCAAAACCCAACCCCTGCAAAACTTCTTCTGTTTTATGATGAATATCGTAGCCGCCAAGCACTTCCAGCTCATGCAGCTTATCAGAATAAATTAATAATGTTTTTTCGTCTGATGTTTTTTCTAGCTCATTACCTAATGCTTCGATCTCAGTCTCAAGCTGTTTTATTTTTTCAAAAGCGCCAAGCGCCACATCGAGAATGGAATCGTTGGTGTCGAAACTTAAAAGATCCTGGTGCAGGTAACCGACAGAAGTATTGCGGCTGCGGTCAACGGTTCCGGCAGAGCACAGGTATTCGCCCACAAGCAATTTTAATAAAGTTGATTTGCCGGTGCCGTTATAGCCTATCAAACCAATGCGTTCACCCGGCTGTATGTGCCAGGTGGCATCTTCTACAATAATCCTTGAACCAAATTCAAATGTTACATTATTAAAACCTGCGAGCATTGCTAATTTTTAAACGCGCAAAGCTAACGGCAATAGCTAAGCTTTTCAAGAAGTGTATTAAAGTATTGCGTTAAAACTGCTTATTTAAAGTTGCTTACTCAAACAAACTCTGTTGTGCATTAGCTCCTTCAGCCGGTTCCACCCAATGCATTTTTACTGATTTGCTGTAATCCTCAAACCTTGTTCCTACAGCTTTCCAGCCCGTAACTTCTATATTCTTTCCAATCTTATATTTTATTTTTTGTGTTTGTGCGCTGCGGCCTTTTTCAAAATACAAAACGGGATCTTCTATGGTAGTTACCGTTTCCAGTTCAACATGCTTGTCTTCTTTTATGAAGAAGAATTTATTATGCAGTGTTGATGTTTCAATTTTAAAACGCTTTACAAAATATTGCTTTTTTACAAGATCGGCATATATCGCAGTGATGATGTTTTCGGGTTCAAATTTTTCTATCAATGCTATTTTATCTGCATCAAAGCGTTGCGTTAATTCAAGATCGGTAAGTTCGTAACTGCCATCTTTATAGAGAACGAGGATTTTATCTTCTGCTTCAAAACTGCCCAGTAAAATGCCTTTCTCATCACCATTTAACCTGCCGTAAACATTATCAAACCAAAGCTTTCTGCCGGCCAGGGTGGCTGTGCCTTTTTCTTTAAATTTTACAGTGCGAACAGGATACTTTGTAACCTGGTTGCCCATGCTGCCACGGCCTTTTATATCAAGTGTTTCAAAATAAAAATCAAATTCTTTATTGCGTGCGGAGCAGTTAGGGCTTAAAATTATTTTTACCACCTCGGCTTCGCCATTTGGGTTTACGGATAAATACTGCACCTTGCTTTTATCACTGCCTTTGGTAAGGTCATATTCTTTATCGCGGGTAACAGCGGTTACATTAAAACGCTTTGCATAACTGGTACCGGTTTTACCATCCGTATAAATCATGTTGTAAGTGGTACGTTCATCATTCTTTAAGAAAACTGCCGCATGCAGAATGTCTTTACCAATGAAAGTTTTATCAGCCACTTTTATCACTTTCATCATACCGCGTTTGGTAAAAGCGATGATATCATCAAACTCGGAACAGTCGCATAAGAATTCATCTTTCTTTAAGCCGGTTCCAATAAAACCCTCTTCGCGGTTGATGTATAGTTTTGTATTGGCAATGGCAACCTGTTTTGCCTGTATAGTATCGAAGGGTTTTATTTCTGTTTTGCGTTCACGGCCTTTGCCATATTTCTTTAAAAGGTTTTCGAAGTAAGCCACTGCAAAATCAACAAGATTATCCAGGTCATATTTCACCTGTTTTATATCTGCTTCAATGCCTTTTATCTGTTCGTTCAGTTCATCTATGTCAAGCCGGTAAATTCTGCGAACAGGTTTTTCAGTAAGCTTTAAAATATCTTCTCTTGCTACAGCACGTTTTAATTTCTTTTTAAAAGGATCGAATGCTTTATCAATTGCCGCAATTACTTTATCCCATGTTTCATGCTTCTTTTCAAGTTCTTTATAAATCTTTTCTTCAAAGAATATTTTTTCGAGTGAAGTGTAATGCCATTTATCTTCAAGTTCACCAAGTTTAATTTCAAGTTCACGTTTTAAAAGATCTTTTGATTTATCAACAGAAATTTTAAGTAAATCATAAACGCCTACAAACCTTGGCTTCTTATCAACAATCACACAGGCATTAGGCGAAATGCTTATTTCGCAATCGGTAAAAGCATATAAGGCATCAATCGTTATATCAGGAGAAATGCCCGATGCCAGCTCTACCAATATTTCCACATGCTTTGCTGTAGCATCTGTAACTTTTTTTATTTTGATCTTTCCGTGGTCATTTGCCTTTACAATCGAATCCATTAAGGTTGATGTGGTAATGCCGTAAGGAATGCTTTTTATGATAAGCGTTTTTTTATCACGTTCTTCAATAGCTGCACGCACACGAATTTTGCCGCCGCGTTTTCCTTCGCTGTAATTGCTGGCATCCATCATGCCGCCTGTTTGAAAATCGGGCAGCAATTCAAATTTTTTACCGCGCAAATATTTAATGGCAGCTTCGCATATTTCAATAAAATTATGCGGTAATATTTTAGTAGATAAACCAACGGCAATTCCCTCTGCACCCTGCGCCAGCAACAATGGAAATTTCATGGGCAGTGTAACCGGTTCCTGCTTTCTTCCATCATAACTTAGTTGCCAGTCAGTAGTCTTTGCATTGAAGGCAACTTCTAAGGCAAACTTGCTTAAACGCGCTTCAATATATCTTGGCGCGGCGGCATCATCGCCTGTCCTTACATCACCCCAGTTTCCCTGTGTTTCAATGAGCAATTCTTTTTGTCCCATATTCACCAATGCATCGCCAATGCTGGCATCGCCATGCGGATGATATTGCATGCTTTGGCCAATAATGTTTGCCACTTTATTAAAACGCCCGTCATCCATTTCTTTCATCGCATGCAATATGCGGCGCTGCACGGGTTTTAACCCATCTTCAACAGCCGGTACTGCACGTTCAAGAATTACATACGATGCATAATCCAGGAACCATGTTTTGTATTGGCCCTGCACCCCTGTCTCGTTTGTTGTAACATTTTTTTGTTCTGCCATTTGTGC
>JAEWJV010000280.1 GCA_023386395.1 Bacteroidota bacterium | reverse complement strand
GATATATTGGCTGTAGATATGATCGGTGAATAACAGCATGCCTAAGTATGAAGCGTATCCAACAGGAAAGCTTGTCCTGTCTGTGCTGTAGGCGTCCTGCGTGATCCTGGCACCGCAAAACGCAGGGAAGCTATCAGGTTCTGAAAGTGTAAAAAACTGGCAGGTATCGCCGCCCACTTTTATTTTCCCTTCAAATGAAATATCCTTTATCAATAACTTTTCTGCAGAAGGCAGTTGAAACAGGTACTGCTCAATCCAGCCTGCCTTACGTTTGCTACTGGCTAAATCTGCATCCGTTAATCGTTTCAATGCAACGCCTGTCTCTTTCATCAGCCTGGCAAACTGACTGAGCTGTGATTCAAATGATTGCAGGGCAGGAACAGATATGGTTTGTTCAGGAACGATAGATGATTTCAGCAAAGAGGAGAGGGCAGAAGTGGTCGGCTTCCTGTCTTTGGCCATTTGTGTGATGCTGATATAACACGAATGTTTTAGATAAACCCTGCCACTGTAAAAGCGGTTGCTGGCCCGGTGCAGGAAACCATCGTTGTCATCTTCTGTTGCTGTAAAAGTTTGCTTCCTGAATACATCCTGTTGTAAGAATACGGTGTTATTGGCTAATGACCGGATAGCTTTTATGCGCCCCTGATTTAAGGCTTCATATTCTTCGTTGGAACGTGTCAGCCCTTCTGGATATACTGCTTTAAATACGCCTGTAATATCACCATTGCCTGACAGGATGCAGTTATGCTCCACCCGTGTCGCCGGTATATGTTCATGCAACCATTTTTCCATACATCAATCTTTTTCTGTCATTACACCTTACGGCTTTCGGAATCTTCTTTTGCGCTGCTTTGCGCATGAGGCCGTACTGCCCATATTTATTGTTGAGCTTATAGACATACACGAATAGTAAAACACCTGCTGTTACAGTCACTGCGATACATATATAGGAGTTAATGCCTATAATGTACAATACAGCGAACAATACCAGGATAGCCACCAATCCGCCACCGAGATACCAGATATATTGTGCGCGCAGGCCTTTGAATTCCACGCCGCGGTTAACGCCTTTGTTAATGGGATAGATCGTGTTCATAAAGATTTTATTTTCGTTCTCCTTTAGAGAAGCTACCAACATCTGCGGACGGTGAAATCTATAGTCCGAAGAAACTTTTTAATACGGTGGCTACTACCACCAGGAATACGCAAGACCCAAACCAGGCGGCCGCGGTGCTGCCCACATCCGGGTGGCCGTTGCTCCACTTTTGATAGACTTTAATAGCGCCCACTAATCCGAGTATGGCACCAATGGCATACATCAGGTTGCAGCCTGTATCGAAATAGCTTCTTACTTGGTTGGTTGCTTCCGCTATACCCGCGTTGCCATCGGCAGTCTGCGCATGGACACGTATTTGAAGGCACATGGCAGCAATGCATAACATTACTATATAATCTCTCTTGCACATTTTCATACTTCACTTTTTATAATGGTTAAATGAATGATTGAAAACTCCGCACACGTTTCCCTGCAGCACTTGTTTTTCCTACGCTCTGTATGCGGAGTAATTATTTGTCTAATGAAAAAAATCACGATGGCGGGTTCCATAATGCAACGAGTTCTTCTGCATCAAAATGTATGTTGCATTTATTTTCTGCTTCAACAGCAATAAGGTTCATGATAGCAGGTTGAAAGGGAGAACGTTTCAAGGATTCGTGCTTTTGCAGCAATTTATGAATACATGTTCTTAGTGAGTTTTTAACAATGCCTTCAGCCGCTGATTGCAAGAACAACGCATTAAGCTCATCCACGAGATCATATACTGCCGGTGAAAAATCAGTATTCGCAGGTATGTCTACATTGTTTTTTGCTTCTGGCTCAGCAAACAAATTTATTTGTTGATGTGTTGATGTTCGCGCTGCAGGCTTCTTTTTAAAATACAAGAGCCATACAGTGATATAATACAACGCCAACACAACAATACTGCCGGCAAGGTAATGCATGAATGGAAGATAGACCAGCATAACACTTCATTTTCGGGTTCACAAATCTTGTTGCTTCAATGATGTAAAACTACAACAGCAGTGAAGGGGTATTATGTATAAAATCTGACAGGAATAAAGATTCTTTGTCAAATAATTTACGGCATCAGGCAGCATCTTTTTTGAAGGCATAAAAAGACGCCCGGGTCATTCCTAAATAGGAGGCCAGCATGCTGTCTGTAATTCGTTTATCGGTGAGCATCCAAGGGTAAAGTTGTGTAAGCAGTAAGTAACGTTTTTTTGCAGGTTGCAGTAATAAAGACACATGTTGTTCTGATAAGCTGTAATAGTGTTCCAATATTTTCCGGCCATTAATATTGAACTCCAGATGTGTATTATACAACTCCTGTAATTCTGCATAATAAATATAATATAGAGTTGCCGGTGTAACTGAACGTATTGCAAGCATGCTGGGCGTTTGTGTAAAGAAGCTTTTTGCTGAAATAATTACTTCGTTTTCCTTGTTATACCATAAGCATACTTCTTTAGCACCGGATTCAAAATATACTTTAAGCAGGCCGTTTTCAATAAAAGCAATCTTATCGCATACGGCATCTTGCTGTAGCCATACCTGGTTCTTACGCAACTGTCTTTTACGCAGTACCTTGCTTAAATGTTGTTGCGTTTCCGGTTTTATTGAATAGATATTATTTAAAAATTTTAATAGCTCCAGCATATAGTGTCAGAATTTATATCTTCTCAAAAACTTTATTATTATTAACGCTGTGATCGCAATAAATAAGAATAAGGTAAGCAGTGGCAATACATCTGTGAATGCATACATATTCATAAAATGCTCCGAAGAAAAAAAGAATACTAAAAGAGAAATAACCATTAGTGTAGCGCCGATAAATTGTATAGTTATTGCGTTTTCTTTACCGATAATGCTCGCTATTGTAATCACAATGCCTGCTATACCGATGATAGCATAGATGTAGCCTTCCTGCACTGCATTATAGAGGAAGAAACAATAAGGCCCACCGAAGTTAGCGCTACCAACAATGATAATGCAAAAGCTTATAATCTGTATGACGGGATGGGATAATAATTGCATAAGTTTCATATACCAGCTTTTAGTGATTTAATTACATGGGCCGTGACTGGTTCCACCATAACCTTTTACGCCTGGCATTTCCACACCGGAAACGCCTTCGGAAGCCATCTGATTTAACTCCATATACAAGCCCTGCGGCGTATTACTGCCTATGGTTCCGTTAGGGTAACCGGGTATTTGATATTTAGGTATATATAAATCTCCCCCTGCTGCATTAAAAATTTCCAATGCAAAATCTGTACAATTGAAGGTAGCAATATTGTAATTATAGCTGCTATAGGTTTGCACAGCATTTAATGCGGCCTGAAATTGTGTATTACTCACTGAAATTGTATATCGTGCATTGTACTCATGATTTGCATTATCAACCATCTTGGGCGGGACGAAATAATCATTAATTGATTTCCACCCGGTGTTGGGATAGAAGCCTATGTTTTGCTGTATTAACCCTGCATTACTATTCTTATAAAGCTCTATATAAGTATGCCCTGGCGTGGCATTTGACCAATTAAAGAACCTTGAAGGGTCACCATCCACGGGAATATCGGTTGCGATTGTAATTGTATAAGTAGCATCCGTTTCCTGTACGGAACCAAAACAATCAAGATACTTTTTTACATCTATGGCTTTAGCGTTTTCTGCAAATTCATAATCAAGTTGCATGGTTGGGATTGAACTGCTGCCACCACCGACAGGGTCGGATGCTCCGTATGTGTAGGAAGTTCCGATACCGCCACTATTCAGACCTAACATCCCATCATAAAAGTACCAGTAAGTGGGGACAGGGTTATAATCAGTATAACCAACCACAACAACATCTGGTAGTGTCTGCTCGCCTGCAGGCGCTTCTTCTTCCATCATCGAGCTAATATCTCCTGAAGTTGCAATTGCACTTTGATTGCTGCTATAGCTCCTATGATTGCGATTCCTGATATAAGTAATTTTTTTTCGGTTTAATGAGCTGCTTTTAACTCTCATATTATTTGCCGGCGAATTCATACTGCCGTCCCATTGCACATATATAATTTTCGCCTTTATAATATCACCGGCATTAGTCGTTTTTAGAAGAATAAAATCTTGCGATATATTCTTTTTATCGAATCCAAGCCTGATAAAATAATTGCCTGAAACAGAGTCACTGTTTAAATACATTTTATTAAAGTCAATTGCCGCAAAATCCTGCGCGCTTAAACTATCCTTTAAATACTGTTTAATTCTGGCCAAATGGTGAGATTGTTCAGCCTGGGCATCTTCCTGATTATGAATTGCCAGTTCTTGCTTTGTGCAGGACGCTATGATGCCTGCTAACGCTAAAAAGAGGATTAGGTTTTTCATCTAACTGGTATTAATATTAACAAAAGGTCAAAGGCATTAAACCGATTGACAGTTATGGTATCACTTCGCTAAGAATTGAAACACATTTATTATGTTAGATACCGAATATTGGAGTATAGGAGCTTACCAATATTATGCTGGTTTTAAAAACATTGCTATGAATGTGGGAGAAATAAGTATGTGACTGGTACTTTTATAATTTTAAGAACTGTAAAGCTTTGTGGCATCATTTATCGTTACAAAGCTTTACAGAGTTTAGATTAAGAAGAAAGAATTCTCTGTTTGAAAAACAATAATGGCTCGGTTTTCTATGTTAAATATTTGAAAGCGAATAATGGCTTTATTACTCTTTCACAAACTTCAGGTCCGTTGTATGAATACCTGATACAAGCTTAAGATAATACACACCTTTTGGCAGGCGCTGTATATTCAGTTTATATAATGATGACTGTTTAACCGTTGCTTTTACCAAAATATTGCCCTGCCTGTTTGATACCTGCAAACTATAGCTGGAGGATACATCCAATCCTTTTATGTACAACACATCCTGTGCAGGGTTCGGAGAAATGGATATAGCTGATGCTTCATTAATGATTACAGCAACGACATTGGTTGTTTCTATGTTGCCTGATGATTCTACTTGCTGTACGCGATAATAGTTAGTACCGGGCAAAGGGTTATTGTCAGTAAAGGATTGTGTTTGACTATTTGTTGCTGAACTGCTGTTAACTCTGCCTATGTTAACCCATGTGTCTGTATTTTGAATGGTATTGTGAGCAGCGGCACGTTGCACTCTGCAAAAACTGCCGGTGTTGCTGGTTGAAGTTTGCTGCCAGTTTAAGGTTATACTGTTATTGCGGTTGCGCCACCATTTAAGTAGCTTCTGTATTCTTTTAGCAATGGGTGTACCATCATTATTGTTGTAGCTGGCAAG
>JAEWJV010000229.1 GCA_023386395.1 Bacteroidota bacterium | reverse complement strand
AGCTACTTTAGCGCGTTCGCCCGGCTCCCTTACTATTTTTCTTATAGTGATGAGGCCGTCAAAAATTTCAGGCACCTCAATCTCGAGCAACTTAGCCAGAAATTCGGGGCTGGTACGGCTTAATATGATGACCGGCGTATTATTTTTCATATCCACACGGGCAACAACGGCGCGGATATTTTCACCTTTTTTGAAATAATCCTGCGGTATCTGTTCACTTTTGGGCAGAATTAATTCGTTGCCTTCTTCATCCATCAGTAAAACTTCTTTTTTCCAAACCTGGTAAACTTCCGCGGTAATTATTTCGCCAATCCTGTCGCCATATTTTTTTACAAGTACATTCTTTTTTAAATCGCTGATGCGGCTTGCCAAAGTTTGTTTTGCCGCAAGAATGGCGCGGCGGCCAAAATCGAGCATATCCACTTCCTGGTACAATTCTTCACCCACTTCAAAATCGGGTTCAATTTTTATCGCATCGCTGTAAGCAACTTCAGCCAGCGGATCCTGCACCTCGCCATCTTCCACGATCATGCGGCGACGAAAAATTTCCAGGTCACCTTTTTCGGCATTTACTATCACATCAAAGTTTTCATCACTGCCATATTTTTTTCTAAGCAGTGTTTTAAACACATCTTCCACTACTTTCATCATAGTAGGCCTGTCGATATTTTCAGCTTCCTTAAATTCCTGGAAGGCTTCAATTAGATTTATACTTGCCATACGATTTACGATTTATGAAGTACGATTTACAAACCGCACGATTAAAATTCAATTTGAACTGTTGTTGTTTTTATATTTGAAAATGGAATAACCAATTGTTTTGTTTCGGCTTTTTTTCCTTTGCCGGTTGTTTGCCCTACAATAATATCATCGTCTGAAACCTGCAGCAGGCGGCCATTTACGGCAGTGCCATCGTTAAAGTTTACCTCCACGTTTCTGCCTATATTCTTTAAATACTGCCTTTGCAGTTTTAAAGGTTTATCAATGCCGGGAGATGAGACTTCAAGTGAAAAATCGCCTGGTGGGAAAAAATTTCTGCTCTCGATTATTTTATATAACTGCCTGTTAAACTGAATACATTTTTCAATGGAAATGCCGTTATCGCCATCAATAAAAACCTTTATATTGCTGGTTGGTTTAATTTTTATTTCAACCAAAAAATAACCGGGCTCGCTTTCAAGAAAAGTGTTTACTATTTGCTCAATGCTATTTAAAACAGAATCCGAATTCATATATGGTAAAAAGAGAAGGGAACGACTGCGTTCCCTTCCAAAAATGATTTCCGTTTGCAAATGTATAACGTTATTTATTATCATCCAAATATTGCACTGGTTAACCAGTTGTGAAATTATGAGGAGCGGTTAAGGCCAATAATTGAAAAATTGTAATTTTACCACATGATACTCGAATGGCTTTTTACATTTTTGGTTTTCTATCTTTTATACAAATTCATCTTCAATTTTGTGCTGCCTGTTTCAAGGGCTACATCGCAGGTGCGTAACAAGGTGAATGAGATGAACCGCCAACAACAGGCTTATCAGCAACAAGCTGCCGGCAATGCCCATTCAAATAATAGTAATTCTGCTAATACTTCAAAAAGCGCTTCTTCAAAATCCAAGCCGCCCGCTGAAGATTATATAGATTTTGAAGAAATAAAATAATTTCCGATTCAAAACTCAGGGATATTTCTGTACAATTCATTCATTGAATTAATTACTGCCACAGAATACAAGCTAAATATCTACATAATTGTTCCTGATTCCATAACGGCAAAATAGTTGATAGGGATCATTAAAAGATTTTATGAAAAATATTTTAATGATACTTACGTGCATGATGGCGCTAAGTTGTTCTACAGGATCCAATAATGTTTCTGAAACAGACTCAATGAATGCGATAGATGAAAGTAACGGCATAATGGATACTGCCGTTGGCCCCAATCCTAATGGTTATGCGCCGCCCAATGCAGACATTGACACCAGCCAATACCGTAAAGATTCCATTAAAGCAAGAGACTCTGCAGCGGCTTTACAACAATAATTTTTTTGTATGATATAATTCTCTTCAACAGGCCGTTGCTTTTTTTAACGTCAAAGTAAAAGCGTTTAACAGGCCGTTTACAGTTTTCTTCAGAATTGCTTTAGAACTGCATTTGAAATTTGGTTTTTACTAATTAAATTTTAAAGACATGACATTAAAGAAGATTCTAACGGCAATGCTTTTAACGGCCATCGTTGCCACGGGAAGTGTTTGGGCCTATACTAAATTCCAGGATAAAAGTCCTTTAACCTATACACAAAAAGCAAATTCGCTTTTTAAGAACGCAAAGTATTCAGAGGGCAACCCGCCTGCACCAATGGTTGATTTTGAAAAAGCAGCCACAAAAGCAAGCCCTGCTGTTGTGCATATCAAAACCGTATTGAAAGCCACGCAAACTGCGGATATGTCGCAGATACCTGATCCGTTCAGGCAATTCTTCGGGCCTGGTTTCGGCGATCAAAATTCAATGCCGGACCAGAAAGCTTCGGGTTCAGGTGTTATCATTACTTCAGATGGTTATATTATAACCAATAATCACGTGGTGGATGGCGCCAAAGAAGTAACCGTTACGCTTAACGATAAAAATGATTATAAAGCTAAAGTAATAGGCACTGATCCCAGCACCGATCTTGCTATAGTAAAGATTGATGCAAAAGATCTTCCTTATATCACTTTTGCCAATTCAGATGATGTGCTTCTTGGCCAGTGGGTTTTGGCAATTGGTTACCCGCTTAATCTTGAAACAACCGTTACCTCAGGTATTGTAAGCGCCAAGGCAAGAAACATTGGCATCAACAGCCGCAACAGCAATTCTGCCATAGAATCTTTTATTCAAACAGATGCTGCCGTTAACCCCGGCAACAGCGGCGGCGCCCTTGTAAATACCGATGGCGATCTTATTGGCATCAACAGTGCTATTGCCTCTCCCACCGGTTCTTATGCAGGTTATGCTTATGCCATTCCATCAAACC
>JAEWJV010000105.1 GCA_023386395.1 Bacteroidota bacterium | reverse complement strand
ACCATACTGTATCATTAACGTGGGCAAAAAAACCGGTGCCTGCCGTGTCATTCTGCAAAGCATTAATATAGATATTTCTGTCAGGGTTATGGCCCCTGTAATTGAGATTACCGGTTTTAAGATTATAAACAATTATCCCGCCATCAATGGATATCCAGAATTCGGTTTCATTTATATTGCTTATTCCATACAGCCGTTTATTTTCAGGTGTTTTGAAAGATATCGTGTGTTTAAATTTTTTCAGTGCAGGGTCATACAGAAAAAAACCAACATTCCTGGCATGCAGAACCATATAGCCGTTATAAGCATTTCCATAAAAAGTAATATCATATGGATTTGAAGGGTCTTCATTTTCCACAGGCACAGCGGTAAATAAAAAAGTATGCGGGTTAAAAAAACCAATTTTGTTGCCGGTATATAACCAAAGGTTTCCATCTTTGTCCATGTTTAGCTGTGGCACAAAATCTGAAGGTATTGAATGCGGGTTTGTGCTCGAATGCCTGAATGTAATAAACCGCTTGCCATCAAACCGCTGCAGGCCGTCAATAGTGGCCATCCAGATATAGCCCTGCTTATCCTGCACTATGCTGTAATCAGCATTTGAAACAAGCCCGTTAGCCGTACTGTAATGTGTAAAAGCATATTGCTTTGCCTGCTGCGAAAATGCAGGCAATAAAAAGCAGAACGTTAAAAACAAGAGTAAACAGCGGCGCATGAATAAATTTGGTAATCAAATATAAAAACCAATAGCACGATTATGTCTATAACTTTTCAGACAATTACATAGCCTGCATAATTTAATGCATGAATTGTTTTTATGAAGGATGAATTGTACGGTTGAACCTACAGAAAAATAAAACAACCGGAATATTAACCGGATGATTAATTTTACAAATACAGCTAACCTATATGTACTGCCTCGCTGAAAAGAACAAAAATTCTGTTGCCCGAAAAAAAACAGGGACGCCTGCTTTCTTCCAGGCAAAACTTGCAATAAATCAACCTGATGATATTTATGAGCAGGAAGCCAATGCGGTTGCCGATAAAATAGTTCAGCAGGATAATGTTGCAGCCAATGCATTTTTTAAACCCGCATCCATTCAGTGTAAACCAAATAATGATAAGGTGCCAAGAACTTCTGCTGAAACAGAAAACTACATCGGCAATTTATCAGGCGGCAAATCTTTAGGAAATGAAGAAAGACGTTTTTTTGAATCAAAAATGGGTTATGATTTTTCAAATGTGTGCATTTATAATGATAGCAGTGCACATCAGTCGGCGCAAAATATAAATGCCCTGGCTTATACTTCCGGCAACAATATTGTTTTTGCTTCAAACCAATATCAGCCCAATACAAACGAAGGGAAAAAACTGCTGGCGCATGAATTAACGCATGTGGTGCAACAAAGCAGCGATGCATCTTCTTCGCCGCTTGTTCAAAGGGAAACCAACAAAGACCCTTCAGAATTAAGCGACGATGTTTTACAAAGTGAGTATGATGCTTACAATGAATATATACATACCATTCAACCTGAAGATTATCCTGCGGAAGAAGGCAATATGGAATATTTTAATGCGCTTGAAAAAGAATTGAAAAAGAGGTGCGTAAAATCATCGCCAGTTCAGCCCACGGAAGTTGGGCAAACATTGATTGATCGTATTACAGGCAAGTATGCAAAAGTTGACGGCGATCCCGGCGAGGGCTTATTTCTTACCCCGTATGTAGCTTCAGAAGGGCAGTGTACTATTGGTTACGGGCACGTCATCTTTCCAAAGTCATCCTGCACAATAAATACAGAAACCACCGATGATGGCAAAACCAAAAAAACCTGCGCCTGCGCTTCGCCATGGAATGCCATAACCAAAGACCGCGCTGTCGAATTATTAAAACAGGATATGCAAACACACATGAACGAAGTGCATAATAAAATAAAGGTTGATCTTAACCAGGCTGAGTTTGATGCGATGGTAGATTTGTCGGCGCACGTAGGCAGCCTTCCATCAGATTTTGTAAGCTTCGTTAATGAAAACTGGTGCACCAATAAAGATGCGGTAAGGAACAGGTATTTAAGAACAGCTATCACCATGAAAGACCCGGATACAAAACAATATAAGGTGATGAAAAATTTTGTTGAAAGAAGAAAGAAACGCGCCTGGTAAAATAAATATTAATGACTGCAAAGGCAGATATAACAACGAAACCAACAGTTGCTGGCAATTTACAAAATGCCGGAAGGCCTTCATTTTTTCAACCCAAGACTATTTTTACGCAACCAGGTGAAGCAGATAATTATAAAGATGAAAATGCGATTGAAAAAGGTATAATACCTATGCAAAACTTTGCTTCAGCAAAAAGTTTTTTTATGCCGCCGGTTGTTCAAAGAAAATGTGCGCACTGCGAAGAGGAAGAAAAAAAATTGCAACGTAAGGCGAATGATGAAGACAATGCAAATACAACAGCAGATACAGAGAATTATTTATCTTCTTTACAAGGCGGCAAAAACTTAGGCGGAAATGAAAAGGCTTTCTTTGAGTCAAGGTTGGGATATGATTTTTCAAATGTGCAATTGCATACAAATGATGCAGCTAACCAATCAGCAAAAAATATAAATGCGCGGGCTTATACTTATGGGAACAATATTGTTTTTGGCGCCGGCCAATACCAGCCCAAAACCAATGAAGGCAAAAAGTTAATGGCGCATGAATTAACACATGTTGTTCAGCAAACCAATAATGCGCCAACAGGCTTGCTGCAGCGTGATGATGTTGCAGGTGCGGCTGCAACCACAACTTCACCAACTGCAACCACCGGTACTACAGGTTCAACAACAACATCATCAACAGTAAATATAGCAGCCAATTGCAATCAAACAGATATAACAGATATTGTTAACCAAACACTCACCTGGCTTGATGATATTTACCAGCAATTGCTGGAGTTTAATACAGATGAAGTGTTTAAAGATGCAATTGCGCCACGCGGTAATTATACAAGGATTGCAGGCGCCTTGCAACAGGCATTTAATACGAATGATGTACAGTATGCTGAGGTGATCAGAAGAAGGTTTTTACACGTTGCGCAATTGCTGCGCAGCCCGGGACGCATCAGCATTAATTGCGATCGCACACATTGTACATCCGGCGGCTCTTCTTTTGTTGCGGCTTATGTAATAGGCCCGTATGCGCTTACTATGTGTTCAGTGGGTATTGCAGGCAGCAGGCCGATTGCAACATTTATTCACGAACTAATGCATGCAACCATACCGCAGGTTGGCATAAGTAATACGGTTACGCAAAATACAGGTGTAAACGACAGGGCATACAGAACAGACAGGGTATTCCAGCATCTGTCGCCGGAAGAAACCTTAGACAACGCAGATTCTTACGGTATTCTTGCAGAACTGCTTCATGCCAGAGCCAATACGCAAATTGTTACGCCGCAGGCTGATACTACCGCAGGTTGCAGCCAGCCGGATATTTTACTGGAAGCTTTTGCAAGAGCTGCCCAATGGGCCGCTTTTGCGCAAAATGGCTTGCAAACCGATGTTACATTATTAAACGGGGCAGCACTCAACACTTTAAATTCGGCCAACCTCGATTTATTGAACCGTTCATTTCCTTCGGTAACCACAACGGCAGAGCTGGTTGCTTTGAATAATGCTTTTCAGTCATTACAAAATAATGGGTTTAACAATACCTGGGATTTGTCCTGTGCCGGTTCCGGCGACCCCAATTGCTCCGGCGCTGCTGCTTATGCCGGTGAAGGTAAAGTATCAGCCTCATCAGTCACTTTAAGGCAATTGCGCTCAGCCCATACACTTACTGTTTGCGCCGACTGGTTTACGCTCTCCGCTGATGACCGTATTAAAACAGTATTTGCAGCTTTTATGCTTGGAAGGCCGTCGTGGATTGTAAGAGGTTTCAATCTTGCAGATGCTCTGCAATATGCCGAAGGCGCACGTCACATGACCAATGAATTAATTCCGCAACCAACCACAACGAGCGCACAGGAACATATAGACAGCGACATGAGGTTCAGGCAATCGCATCCAACAACTCCATAATTCTGTTTACATTTATGGCGCATGAACCTTCCATATTTTTACGAAGAAAATATTCAGCAGCCTGTACATGTTTTAAGTGAAGAAACAAGCAAACACTGCGTGCAGGTGCTGCGCATGAAAGCAGGCGAACAATTACAGCTCACCGATGGTAAAGGGAGTTTGTTTACAGCAACAATTATTAATGCTGATAAGAAACATTGTGGAGTAAGAATTGAATCAACTACAAACTATCAACTACAAACTACAAACATTTCTGTTGCCATATCATTGCTGAAAAATCCATCGCGCTTTGAATGGTTTTTAGAGAAAGCAACTGAAATAGGCGTTAAGGAAATTACACCGCTCATTTGCGACCATACAGAAAAAGAACATTTTCGTTTTGACAGGATGCATAATATTCTTATTGCTGCTATGCTGCAAAGCCGGCAAACATGGCTGCCGCACTTACATCAACCTAAAAAATTCAATGCATTTATTAATGAAGGTTTTGATGGTATAAAGCTGATTGCACATTGCGTTGAAAAAGAAAGAAAATCAATTAACCAAATAACTATTGCTCCTAAAAACAAATTAATCCTGATAGGCCCCGAAGGGGATTTTTCTGCCACTGAAATCAACTATGCACTCGAAAAAAATTTTGTTCCTGTAACGCTTGGCAATACAAGGCTACGCACGGAAACTGCCGGGGTTGTTGCCGCTGCGTTACTGGTTAATATGGATTGATCTTACACTTCATTCATCAAATAATGGCAATGCCTATTTTGTAAATTCTTACTTTAGGCGCTTAAAATTTTTTCTATGGCGAATAAACTGCTTTGTGCAGCTTCTTTCTTAATAATCTTCTCCGCCTGCAACACCAACAAAGAATATATAGCAGGCAAATTTATTGAAACAGGCTATATGGATTCAGCCGTAAAACCTGGCGATAATTTCTTTCAGTTTATGAATGGCAAATGGCTTGATACCGTTCATATTCCTGAAACAGAATCCGGCATCGGCGCTTTTGATGACCTTTATTATGGAACACGTGACAAACTGCATGGCTTGCTGGACTCTGTATCGAAAGCTGAACAAAAAGCAGGCAGCATAGAGCAAAAG
>JAEWJV010000012.1 GCA_023386395.1 Bacteroidota bacterium | reverse complement strand
TGTTTGCCAGGGGCGCCCTTACTATATGTGCATTTAAATAAGCAATGTCTTTAAGCCGGGCATTTTGTTCTGATACCCGCTGCTCCTGTTTTTCAGCCCTGCTTTTGGCTTCTACCAGTTCTTCTTTGGTTTTTCTTTCAAAATATATACCTATATAAGCAAAAACACTGCATAGAATAGCGGCGGTTATGCTGTTAAAAGTAAAACGGGAAGGAAAAGTTTTGAGTGATAAATGCTGCCAGGTGCTGGTACGCTTGGAAAACAAAATACAAATGCAAAACGATAAAATTGTAAAGAAAAGGTATATAATAGTTTCTCTCTGCATGCTCTTGCTGTTGCTTAATACAAATGGAATAGCAAAAAGCAAGGCGAAATAGTAAAGAAAGCCGCCCATATCGAGGCCTTCTGAAAAAACAAGCAGGCCCATAAATATATCGGAAGAAATAATAAGGATGCTGATGATATGTTTTGTTTGTCCCTGGCGTATAAAAAATAAAACAATACACAATGTAAGGGCAAACAATAAGCCCAGTAAGAAAGAGATAATATGGCCCCTGAAAAAATTAATTACGGCGTTCATTAATATAACAAACAGGGCAAAAGCTGCAAAACGAAACAGTTTTGTTTTCTGTTTCAGAACAATTTCCGGCTCACTTATCGAAGTCATTAATGTTGGATTTTTAAGGCCAAGGCCACTTGTACACGAAGCTTTTTCAAAGCGGTAAAATTATCCTTTTAAACAATTCGTGGTTAGAAAACTATATATGTTTTCCTTAATTATTATGCACAGGCATAAAGCTGACTGTTTTAGCATATTGTCAATTAGCTTTCATTGCATTAAAGCACAAAGCATTCCCTTGGAATGCCTGTACCTGTTTAAAAAGCCGGGATTAATGTTCAGGGTAAGAATTGACTTAATTCATATTGTACGGATAAAAACGGGATAAATAATGCTTGTGTTCATGGTAATACGGATTAAGAACGGACTTTTACATGTGGTTTTGAGGATACGGATAAAACGGACTAAATAACCTGGATATGGTACGGATTTAAAAACGGACTAAGTAATAACAGGCAGCTAAAAAAATAGTTAAAAAGCCAAGGAATTCTGCAAGAAAAATTTTATTCAGAAAGTTTATTCTGATTGATAAAGCCGGCTTTAACAAAATGGCGGCTATATATGATAAAAAGGAGAAAACCAGGCTTATGCAAAAACCATACATAAGCAATTCTGCTATAGATGCTGCCTGGTTAAAATCCCGGGAGTTGCTGCCGGTTAGGTTTAAAGAAATTAATGCAAACAGGAGAATGCCGGTGAAATTTAATATAAGCAAAATAATGCCGTAGGATAATTTTTTTACCATTGGAACTGGTTTATCGTATTATCAGATTTGGTTTTGAAAGCGGTTTTCAGCTATGCAACCCTGCTATATTTCTCTATAATAACGTTACTGCATTTATCAAGCATGTGAAATACTTCATGAAATTCCTTTTCACTATAATGAAAAGGATCGGGAACATTTTCATCACTGCCGGCGTTCATTTCATTCATTATCAGTTTTACCTTACCGAGATTCCTGTTTTCAGAATACCTTGTTTCAATGATGTTTTTTATGTCGGCAGACATTGTATAAATAATATCAAAACTTTCAAGATCTTCTTCGGTAAAAAGCCTGGCTTTCTGATCTGATATATCAACACTATTCAGCAAAGCAACTTTTTGTGAAAGCTCATGCGGCGCTTTGCCAATATGATAAGCTGCAATAGCTGCGCTATCAACAAACCAGTTTAAATTTTCGGCCTGGGCTTTGGTTTTTAATATGCCTTCTGCGAGCGGCGATCTGCAGATATTTCCTTTACAAACCATCAGAATTTTCATGTGTTATTGAATTTGTAATGCGAAAATAATCCGGCACAGAGGCCTGCTTAATCTTAATCGTTGAATGGACATGATTCATCGTTGAATGATTTATTTTGCCGACGAACCGATGAATAGTGGTTTTTAAATCAGGTGAGAATTAATGATTGCCACAAATGCCAGGTATTTATCCGTGTATCTGTGACAACGATTATAGAAAGCTTATATAATTATTTTATGCTGATTCTTTATTTAATAATCATGCATCAGCAAGAAAGCGGCCTGCTTCTCCGCCCGCAAATTCTCTCTTCTTTTTCCTGTTGAAATGATTGGTTTCCGGGCCGGCCATTTTCACAATCTTTGGTGTGAATGTTCCAATTATATCCACCAATGCTGCCTGGCTTTTCATCACATCATTAATGTTTTTATAAGCAAACGGCGCTTCATCCAAACCACCGCCCAGCAACCTTACACTATGCTTTTGCAATTCTTCTTTTAAAGCATTATGGGTAATGTTTGACATTGCCGCGGTCCTGCTCATTTTCCTGCCTGCACCATGACTTGCAGAATTAACGGAAGCCATTTCACCTTTGCCTTTTACAATAAAACCATTCGCCGTCATGCTGCCGGGAATAATGCCTAAGGCATTTTTACCGGCAGGCGTAGCGCCTTTCCTGTGAACAATAACATCCCTTCCTTCATACATTTCCTTCCATGCAAAATTGTGGTGGTTCTCAACCATTGTTACAGGCTGCCTCCCCAACTGCTTCGCAATTTTTGCATGAATGATATGATGGCAGGCGCTTGCATAATCACCTGCAAGGGTCATTGCCATCCAATATTCTATCCCTTCCGCTTCATTTAAATCTAACCATGCAAGATTCTTTGCTTCCTGTGGCAGTCTTCTTTTATTTACAGCGATCCTGGTATAATGATTGGCAATATTTGCACCTAATGCCCTGCTGCCGGAATGTGATAACAGGCCAACATATACGCCGGGCTCCACATTCAGTATTTCATCTTTTTCAGTAATTATTACTTCACCAAATTCAACGAAATGATTACCACTTCCGCTGCTGCCCAACTGTTTCCACGCCTTACCCTGCAAACTCTTTAATAATAGTGTTGACTGAAATATTTCACTATCCATTATTGCATGTTCTGCAGGCTGCTGAAATGTAGCGCCGCTACCGAATAATGTGGCTTCATTAATTTCCCTTGCAAAAAAATTGTCCCTGTTGGTTAACTCTTTTGCATCAATATCAAAAATGCTTAAGCACATTCTGCAGCCAATGTCCACGCCAACGCCATAAGGAATAACGGCGTTGTCTGTTGCGAGTACGCCGCCGATCGGTAATCCATAACCATGATGCGCATCGGGCATTAAAGCGCCGGCCACTGCAACAGGCAGTTTTGCGGCACTGTACATTTGATGAAAAGCGCCTTGCTCAATATGTTCCGCACCAAATATGCTGAACTGAATTCCGGCATTATTTAATGAGATTTCAGCTTCGCCTATTGTTTCCTTTGGCAATAATTTTTCTGCAATTATGCCAAGTATTCTATCGCTTTTATGTTCCAGCGGAGAAGCCAGTACGGCCTGTAAAATTGCTGTTGCTTCTTCTTTGGTGTGATGTTTAAAATGTCTTTCCATCACCTGCATGGCAACAGGAATAACCGGGCTTTCGGGAAAACCAATTGCCCTTAATTCTTTTGCCGTTATTTTTAGTTTACTCATTGCATGTTTGTTTTGATTGATAAAAGATAAAGAACCGGTTAGCCGAAAGACTAAACCTGTTCTTTATTTCCGTTGTGATGCTTCATAAGTTAGCGCCGGCCTGCATTGTTGAAAAATCTATTATCAACTTCAACGCTGGTGTGCCGATTCAAAGAAAATAAGTAACCGCTGTAAGAAGTTGTTCAGGCTCCTTTCAATAATGCTTTATATTTTCTTGCTCTTTTATTAATGCTTCTTCTGTGCACTAAATTCAGCATCTTAATGGTTTTGGTTTCGCCAAAATACTTTACAAGTGTTTTGATTAAAAAGCTGTTGTTCATTTCCATCCTCCTTTTTTTAAAATATTTTTCAGTAGTAAAGCATAAAAAAACCGGTCGTTTTTGCGACCGGTCTTTTTTCACACAAACATTTATGTTTTATGTATGGATTCAATCCGGTCGCTTATGAATCTTATTATATGTCTTCTCTGAGTTTCCAATCGTACCGTACAGCGATACATAGTAATTGCATTGCATTGATAAAGGCATATTATCAAACATTATAAATCGTGTATATCGCTTATGTTTCCGTACCAGCATTTACTGTTTATACGTTTTATTCATAATAATATTCATTTAGTTTCTCCAGGCTGCACATAAAACATAAAACCCCGCTTTTTTGCGGGGCTTTATGTTTTTTAATCTGTTTTTTATTACAAATTATATGCATCACATGCCCCGCAAATGGTATAGCTCATCGTTGAACTACACTTATTTGTAAAATCAATATGAAATGATTTTCGTTGCATGATAAATTTTTCTTTACAATTGCAAAGATTGTGTTATTAGTTTCATACTTCCAAATTTTCAGAAGTAATTTTTTTTTAAATGTTCATTTTTTACTTGCAAATAGCAAGTATTCATGTCCGGTTGGGTTTTCCTGTTATGCTTTTTATCTAAGGGCATTACATATAAAGGATCAGGTTACGGACTTTAGTAATTCCCTGAAGAAATATTTTACGGTGAGGCGGGCGTTTTGATTAAAGCATATAAGGATGAGTAAACCGCATACTAAAAGGATCGTGAAGGTTTTGATTTTGGATTTCATAAGTGTTCCTCTTGAATTGGTTGCCTAAGATTTACGATGCTGAATATTGCTGCTGATACTTTTGCAGCTTGCTTTTTGCGTAGCCCTCAGGCAGAATTTTTATAAGCCCTGATTGCGCAAAAGCCCTTTTGATGATATTATTATAAGTGATAAAAGGATGAGAGAAAACTATTGTCAGGAACTTTTTTAATTCATTGGCATCGCTACTTAAATAATGTACAGCTTGTTTTAAATTTCTGACACTCCCGGCGAAGTAAAAAATAAAAAAGTCAACCAGGTATTCGCTTTCATATCTCTTTTGCGAAGACGAAATGAATATTGGCGGAGGCATGTCCTCTATCTTTTTTGCACTATAAAAAAGTGAGGGTGCTTTTATTTTGTCTTCCCAGCTTGCAAGAGTATAATAGTTTAATGCTTCTTTAAGTTTTTCATAGAATAATTGCCTGTTTTCTTTAAAAAGGAAATAGAGCTTTTCTTCTTCAGTATTTACATTCTTAATCGTTTCATCTTCTTTGAATATTCCGGTTATAATTTCAGAAAGCAGCTTATATAACTCATCATAATGCATGCGGGTTTTACTTACCGGTGACTGGCTTTTATTGTACTTTCTTATAGAAAAATTTTCCAGCGCGTTCAAAACCAACTGCATGTCAACTGTTCGTCTTTTGTATTTAAGGCTTTTGTTTATGAAGGAAAATTTACTAATGTAATTTTCTGATGAAGGGTTGAAAAAAAGGAAGCGCTTTAATAATTCATTCCCATATTTTAGCTGAAGATCTTTTGATTGAAAGTCATTGATAAATAATAAGTTCTTAAAGCAAAAGAAATTAAGCCTTTTGTTTACATAACTGGAATTGCTTTCTTCATAAGTTAAAGACCTTAAAAGCGACTCCAAAAAAAGCAGCAAATCTTCTATTTCGCTTTCAGAAAAGGCATTGAAATATGTATTAGAAGCAAGATCATCCGTATTTATATTGCCCGGCAATAAATCAATTAACGGAATTTCTTCAGGTGATGTGCAGAGAGTATAAACAGCACCTTTTTTTTTATTGATTAACCTTTTATTTTTAAAAAGGATGTCTGCTTTTTCTCCTGCAAATCTTTTATTGTTAATATCTATTGCTTCCGTTAAAATCATCATCTGCATTTTATGGTTTTAACCTTTTGCCATTTTCCCTTCTTATCCTTTTTATACACTGTTATAGTGTTTATTTTTTCATTGAACTCACCTAATTTATCTACCCCTATTCCTCTGGCGCCGGGCTCATTTGCTTTTGTTAATATCTTATTGGTGTTTTTACTTTCACCACCAATCATATCTTCATAATCGAGGGTATCTTTTTTAAGGAAGCCGCTTGTGCTGTCATCCATATCAAAAACCACTTTATGATCAGAAGCTTTAGCGGTATTATAGGGATCAACTCCTTCTGAAACCCATTTGGCGCCACGTGAATTATTTGGGCCCCTTACTAATCCCTTATTTGCCGCAGTTGAATTTGCCTCCGCCTCACTCATAGTGCGTATTACTTCCAGCAGCCCGAAGGGATCCAGCCAATTATTAGGATCAAAAACATACGCATAGAGCGTGGGATTGTTTCCGGATAAACCGATAGGATCCTGGGTAATATACAACCCTTCTTCAACACTATAATACCTAAACCTGTTATAATACAACCCGGTCTCCTCATCTTCATATTGCCCCTGGTACCTGAACGGGCAGCCTGTTAAAACTCCAATATACTGCTTCCTTATCTTTCCATAAATATCATATTCAACGCCCCATGTTTGTTTGCCATCACTACCATACATTTCTACCGGCGTGCCAAGATAATCTGTAATAATACTTTGCTGTTTTCCATTTTCTATTTTGGCCGCAGGCTTAAAGGTTCCTTCATCAAATATCCAGGTTATTAAATTATCAACGGGCTCCGTTTTGTTCTTACTTACTTCTCCATATTCATCAACGGTTGTTTGCGGCCTTTCTTTTACAGTATACTTCCATTCATGCAAAGGCGTGTTGCCATCCCATACCCAACGGGTTATATTGCCATTATAAATTTTTGCAGTCCGTCTGCCCAACGCATCATATTCAAAGTTCACTTCTTTTCCATCAGGTTTTATAACCTGTTTCAGCATTCCATTACCGTTCCATTTATATAACCATTTAACGCCATCCTGCGAAGTTTTTGAAATAAGGTTCCCTTCTTCATCGTAACTGTATTTTACGCCATCAC
>JAEWJV010000008.1 GCA_023386395.1 Bacteroidota bacterium | reverse complement strand
TATATTCCGCCCTGGAAACTTAGATTATTAAAATTGCTGAACCCTTCATGCCGATAAGAAACCATATTATAATTCGCACCTAATCTGAAACCGGCTTTGCTGTATTTTCCAAACGGAACCTTAATGCCTGCGCCGCCCTGCAGCATTAAGCCACCTGCATTATCGGTGCCGCCAAACTCGCCAAGGTATTGTGTAAAGCTCGATATACCTAAACCTGCACCTGCAGTTATATAAGGCTGAACCGGTGCCTGACTGCCAAGCGGGCTGAACTCAGCTTTTGCCAGCAATGGTATAATTTGAACAGAATTGCTTAACACGGCGGAGGTTACTTCTTTATCACCCGTATTATATAAAGCCCTTGGATATTTTTCATAAAAATCCTGGAAACCAAGGCCGAGGCCAACTGAAAATTTATCGCTTACACCATAGAGAATATCTCCCGTAAAACCACGGGGCGAGCCCTTGCTTATAACATCTGTTTTAAAACTTCCCAAAGGCAGGGCATAATTATATTGCAGGCTCATATTTACCACGCCTCTTTGTGCATGTAACTGCGCTGCAGAAAAAATGAATATTGCGAAAAGCAACGATTTTAATGCTTTCATGATTGTAATTCTTTAATTGCTGTGTAAATAAGTTGACTGATCGAATAAAGCTTTCACCGAGCCTTCGGCTATTGAAGCATTGAATATGCCTTCGCCACGTATGAGGCCATTCCAGATAACTTCTATCTTACCTTTTTCAGAAGCATTTTTTAAATCAAGCATATCCACACTCATAGCGCCTTCGGTTACCTGGTAAATACCAAAAAATGTGGGAACATAATAACCATATCCGCCATAGCCCCAGTAGTAAGGATCCCAGTATCCACCATAATAATCCCAGTAATCATTATAGCTGTAATAACCTGTAGAGGTACTGTATATCCTGTTTACATCTATACCAATGTCAGGATTGCTTGACCTTGGTACTTTTGCGTAACCTCTTTGCTGCATGTATTTATTTACAGCATCAATGTATGCCTGGTCAGATGGTTGAAGGTCTTTGTATGAATCGCCGTTATCAAGTACAACAACAGAATCTGAAATACTGTATGTTTTAAATGCGCTGAAATTTATTGTTGTATCGGCGTTTGTTACATAGATCCTTGATTCTTCCTGTGTGAGATTATTTAAAGGCTCTTTGGTGCAACTAAACAGCGTTACAACGCAGGCAAGCAGCGCTACCGATGTTAATTTATTATTTAGCATTGTGTGAGATTTTTTAAGTAGAGATCAAACCAAGTGCGCAAAAATTATAGTGTATTTATAGAACGTTTATTCGACAATAATTTAATGCAAAACGTTTATTAAGGTTTTCCTAAAATAAAAACCGGTCCTAAAACCGGTTTTCAAATGTTTAATAAAAATTATTGTATTTGTAATTATGTTCTTCTTCCGCCTATTAAGCCAATTAATAAAGATATTATTGCCAATACCAGCAGAATATGGATTAAACCGGTTACGCTGTAAACAAAAACGCCGAGCAACCATCCTATAACCAGGATAACTGCGATGATGTATAAAATGCTTCTCATATCTTATAATTTTTATAGTAGTAAGTTTAAAAAGTGTGCCAGTTATTTATATAAACGCGACGACAAATTTTATAAGTCTTAAGAAGAAGATTATCGGGCATTATATTCTACAAAGATTTACTTTTAACGGGCATGGTTACGGCAAAGGTGGTTGACCTGCCGGGTTCTGAAATTACTTCCACAGAGCCATTGTGTGACTGTATAATATTTAATGTGGAAGCGAGGCCTAAGCCAATGCCGTTTCGTTTTGATGTATAATAAGGTTCAAACAAACGGTGAAGGTTATCTTCGCTTATTCCGCTGCCATTGTCGGTAATTTCAATAAAACAATTTGCCTTATCGTTTTTAACTCTTATTGATATCCTGCCTTTATCGTGTTCAATGGCTTCAACAGCATTAATTAATATGTTGAGCAGCGCTATTGATATTTTATCAAAATCGGCGTTTACATTAATTAACTCTGAAGGATAATCTACCTGCAGTTCAATATTTTTAAGACTGATTCTGTCCCTGGCCGAGTTTATAATTTCATCAATAACCGATTGCAAAACGCAATCTGTAAGCTGCATTTCGGCAGGTCTCGAGCTATTGAGCAATTCTTTTATAAGCTCATTAATGCGCCCGCTGTTTCTGTAAATAATATCAAGGTATAACGCATTTTCTTCTGATTTTTCTATGCTGCGCAAATGCTCGCAGGCAAGGTTTATATTGTTGATTGGATTACGCACCTCATGCGCCAGCGTGCGCACCAGCCTGCCGGTTGCCGCCAGTTTTTCAGCGCGTAAATTGGCACGTTCCGCCTGCTTAATAAAACTTATGTCGTGAATTACACCCTGGTAATATGCTTTGCCTTCAGCATCTTTTTCTTTGGTTGCAGAAATAATGCATGGAACAGGTTTGTTTTTTTTATAACGTATTTCGGCCTGGCGGTTTTCAATAGAACCTTTGTGTTTAAGTTCTTCCGTTAGTTTTCTTGATAAATGATTATCAGTGAAAAGTTCGGTAAGCTTTATTTTGAATAAAGCATGCTCATTGCAGGAAAGTATATTACTGAATGCTGAATTTATTTCAGTGAAACAAAGTTTATCGTCTGTAACAAAAATAGCATCGCTAGATTTATCAAAAATATTTCTGTATTTTTTTTCTTTTGCTTTTAATTCATTCAGCGTTCTTGCCCTGTCGATAGAATATCGTATGGAACGTTCGAGTTTTTCGCTGCTTAATTCTCCTTTAACCAGATAATCGAAAGCGCCAAGGCTCATGGCTTCTTCATCTATATTAATATCTCCTTTACCCGTAAGTAATATAAAAGGAACATCGGTTTCAAGTTTCACTGCTTCTTTTATAAGATCAATACCCGTTTTAGCACCGAGCCTGTAGTCCACAAGAAAAACGTCATGCTTTTCACGTTTTATTTCATCGAGCGCATTTTTATAATTATAGCACCATTCTATAATAAAGTTTTTGCCTGGTATATTTTTAAGATAGTCACTCGTAATAAAGTAATCGTCTTCGTCATCATCTATAATAAGAACATTTATGTTATTTGTCATGATCTGGCCTTCTGTATTTGGGAGCACGATGAAGCATGATGCCTGCGATGTATAAACACGCTGTAATTGCTGTATTACATCGCCAAGGATTAATGAGTTATGTAATTGAAAGGTTTACTCCGCGGTTCTTACTCCTCATTTATTATTTAACAATTGATACTCCTTTATTTTATTATATAAAGTCTTTCTATCTATTTTCATTAGCTTGGCTGCCTTGCTTTTATTAAAATTTACCTGTTTCAATGCTTCAAGAATTGTTTCATATTCGGCATCAATGCTTGCTGATTTCAAATCAAGGTTGCCTGTTTTTACAGCAGCAGATGTTGCTGCTGCCTGCGGCAATACCGCATTTGCAATGTCATTATTCCTTGCAGGCTGCGATGGTATCAGTTCATTAATCTTTTCGTAATTGGTTATTTCAAACGGAAGACTTTTCAATTCTATTGTATCGCCATCACTCAGCAACACCGCTCTTTTAACAACATTTCTTAATTCCCTCAAATTACCATGCCATATATAATTATTAAAGGCGTTAGTAACATCCTGTGAAAACCTGGTAACATTTTTTTCAAGCTCTTTATTAGTAATGCGCAGAAAGTACCCAGCATAATGCATTATATCTTCTTTCCTGTCACGTAATGGTGGGATTTCTATGCTAAACTCATTAAAGCGATGATAAAGGTCTTCCCTGAATTTACCTTCCTGGGTTGCATTCCATAACTTCTCATTGCTGGCTACAATAATTCTTACATCAAGCTCAATATCTTTAGTGCCGCCCACGCGCCGCATTTTTCTTTCCTGTACCACTCTTAATAAAGAAACCTGTATGTCATAAGAAAGGTTGGCCACTTCGTCCAAAAAAATAGTACCGCCATTGGCCAATTCAAAGCTTCCCACTTTTTGGTTTAATGCGCCGGTGAATGATCCTTTTTCATGGCCAAATAATTCACTTGCGGCAAGGTCTTTACTCAATGCGCCGCAGTCAATGGCAATGAATGGTTCCCCGGCGCGTTTGCTGTGCCTGTGAATTTCGTTGGCAACAGCTTCTTTACCGCTTCCTGTTTCACCATAAATTATAACGCTGTAATTGGTGGGCGCTACAAGTTTTACCTGTTTTAATATTTGCTGGAATGCTTGGCTGGGCCCAACTACATAATCCTCATGCATGTCAAACTCAAGGTCTGGCGCATTTTCACTGGTCCGCTTTTG
>JAEWJV010000006.1 GCA_023386395.1 Bacteroidota bacterium | reverse complement strand
CGCTTGTAATGATTGCCTTACTGCCTGCCATTTTTGAAGAAATGTTATTCCGGGGGGCGCTTCAGCCGGTTATGATCAATCTTTCAAAAAATGTTTTCATTGGTATTTTTCTTACTAGCTTTTTGTTCAGCGCTATTCATATATCATATTATGGTTTTTTGCCAAGACTGGCTTTAGGGTTAATGATTGGTTATGTGTTTTATCTCAGTAAAAATTTATGGCTGGCATCTATAACCCATTTTCTGTATAATGCTTTTGGCGTATCGCAGATGTATGTTTTAAGTATGCGGGGGCAATTAACGCCGGAAGCTATGAACGCCAATAATACACCTTTAATATATGGCCTGTTTGCGGCCGTATCTGTAATCATTATCTTTCACTACTTTAAGAAAGAAAGTGAAGTGGTTATATCAATGCATAACTTTCATAAAAAGAAGTTTTAAAAGATGCCTCAGCCATAATAATCTGAGTCATAAATTTCAAGTTTAAGCCTTGTTTCCTCAAGGTCTAATTCGCGTTCAATTTTGCGTAAAATTTCTTCACTGGCACCTCCTTTTTTGTGCATCTGCTGAATGGTTTGGCGTTCCACTTTAAGCAGGTCAATCTGCAGTTGTGAATATTCATTAAAAACATTGCCGGCCAGCATTTTACCCTTACCAAAATAATTGGCAGGCAAATCTGTTTTCTGCAAACGGTTATATTTCACTTCATACTTGCTTTTAATATTATCGAGCAAATCTTCCTGCACCAGCGATAAATTATCTTCTATATAACTGATGGCAGTTTTTACAACAGTATTGCGCACATCGTATTCTTCGGCGACCAACGAATAAGGTTCAATCTTCAGTTTCCGCACAATCCATTTTAAACTGCCGCCCAGCAATAAGAGAGTAATAAGAATTACGCAGAACGACAGGTAAATAATAAGCTCCCTGTTTTTAAAGTTCTCACCGGTTGCCAGTATTACCGGCAAGCCCAATGCCGCCGCCATTGATACCACTCCACGCATGCCGGCCCATCCGAATATTACCATATTGCGGGGATCAAACGGCTCATTTTCGCGTATGCGTTTGCTTAATATTCCGGGCATTAAAGCGGCAGGAATAACCCAGATGAACCTTACCAGTATTACAACGGCGCTTATAATAATTGCCGAAAGGGCAAGTGTTTGCCAGGGATAATCGTTTATGCCTTTTATCACATCACGCAACTGCAAACCAATGAGAATAAATACCAATGCATTTAAAATAAAAATAACCGCCTGCCATACGGAGTAAGCCATTATACGGCTTTCGTTGCTGAATATTTCAGCGGAACGGAAAGAAAGGTAAAGCCCAGTAGTTACAACTGCCAATACACCCGAAACTTCAAAATGTTCTGCTATTAAATAAGATGCAAAAGGCGTAAGAAAAGAAAGTGTAACTTCTAATACCGGGTCGCAAAAAAACTTTTTATGTATGAGATAAATAATATAAGCGATGAAAAGGCCTATAGCTATGCCGCATGCAGAAACCCATAAAAAATTCAGGCCGGCTTTCCATAATACAAATTCAGTAGTTACAGCAGCCAGCGCATATTTATAAGCTATCAGGCCGCTGGCATCATTCACCAGGCTTTCGCCTTCAAGTATGGCGGTTATACGCGGCTGCAGGCCAAGGCCTTTTGTAACCGATGTTGCTGCTACAGCATCCGGCGGGGATACAATAGCACCCAACAGGAATGCTTCGGGCCATGAAAGGTTTTCAATTAACGCATGGGCAGCCCAGGCAACTGCCGATGTTGTAAAAAAAACAAGGCCGATAGCGGCAAAGCTTATCGGCCGTATAGCCGCTTTAAAATCGCGCCAGCTTGTATTCCAGGCTGCACCATACAATAATGGTGGCAGGAAAACAAAGAATACCACATTGGGCTTTAAAGATATAACCGGTAAACCCGGAATAAGGCTTATCAAAATACCGGATAATACGAGCGCTATCGGTAAAGGAAAATTAAATTTTTTGCTGAGCACACCTAAAAATGTAACACCAAATAGTAAAATAATTATAACATCAACATTTTCCATGTTTTAAAAATAACAATCTTGCTGAATTATTTGGAAATGGTGATTAGATTTGAATTATTTAAGTTTTTAAAGGGGCATTTATAAACCAGATATTTTAGCCTAAGCCAGGGATAGATTAATTGTGGCCCGCATTTCGAAAGAGCATTTCAAAATCATTTCCTTTTTATCCGAATCATCCATGTGACTGAGAAATCCCCGGAATTTGCTTTACATGCTTTTAAGTTCGCCTAACGTTTTATCGCCAAGCGCCAATATAATTTCAGCATCACTGCAACAGTAAAGTGTTTTTCCTTCTTTTTGTGAAACTTCCATAAACAAAGAAGGACTTTTACTGAATAGTTTCTGCAGTGTAATTATATTATCGAGAAAAGCAAAAAAAGGGGAAGGCATGCTGGCATAATATACTGTTCCGCCAGGTTTAATTGTATTGGAGGCAAGAAACAGATTACCATTTTTATTCTCAAAAAGCTCAAGGCAAATAAGCGGTGTATCAATTAATATTTTCACAGGTACAAGATCTTTTCGTTCGGCTATCAGCATGGTTTCGGTTTAAAGCAAAACTATTTTTCACGTTATTAAATCCCTGTGTCAAATGACACAAAAGGCTTTAAAGTAAATAGTAAACTTCCGGGCAATAAGCTAACAACCATTAGCACAAGCTCATTTATCCTAAAAAAAATTTAACGCGTTTATATTTTAAACATTACTAATTTTACGCCCTCAAAAAATATTGGTTCACAATTTTATATTGAACTAACGTTGAAAAGGAACACAACACATAACAACTTACATGTTTCTCATCATACCATGATGAGTGTTGGTTTATTGCCGAACCCGTTTTGCTTCCGCCTTGTGCGACGACCGAGAATTTGATATTCCCCGCAACATGCAGCCTTGCATTCGTGTAAAACAGTTACACGTAAACAACATCATTTTATAACAAGCAAATCAAAGTGGAACAAAATCAAAATATTATAGTACGTATAGCCAATAGTGGAGATGCAGACTACGCAGAAACCATTACCAACGAAATGGAAGCAAGCGCTCAGGCAAGGGGTACCGGCATTGCCAAGCGCAGCCCGCAATACATTATTTTAAAAATGATAGAAGGTAAGGCGGTTATTGCACACACAAAAGAGGGCGTATGGGTTGGCTTTTGCTATATTGAAGAATGGAGCCACGGAGAATTTGTGGCCAACAGCGGGCTTATTGTATCACCTGCCTACAGAAAAACAGGTGTTGCAAAACAGATAAAGAAAAAAATATTTGAGCTTTCAAGACAGAAATATCCGAAAGCAAAAATATTTGGGTTAACCACCGGCCTTGCTGTAATGAAGATAAACAGCGATCTTGGCTATGAACCTGTTACTTACAGTGAACTCACACAGGACGAAACATTCTGGGCCGGCTGTAAAAGCTGCGTTAACTACGATATCCTCATGATGAAGGAGCGCAAGAATTGCATGTGCACTGCTATGTTATATGATCCTGCCGATCATTATGAGCCGCAGGAAACCAAAGAACATTTTAAGGAAAAAAGCGAAGTATATGCAAGGCTTTTGCGCAGGAAGAAAAACCGTTTTCTGAAAGCCTTTCAAAAAAAAGATAAACAAAAGCCTGAAGCAAAAGAACAAAAAAAGCGACGTTCGCTTGTTTCCATGTTCTCCATCATTTTTTCATGAGAAATTTTTTGGGGCCGGCTGTAGTATAAGCATTAAACACGGTTGTGTCACTCCCTTATACAGCATATCATTATTCAGCATAATTTATAAAGCAAAACATATTCCAACAGCCTGATGTCATTAACTACCAATAATCAACAACCTAACAACACCCCTTCAGTGAATAGGGGCGCCATTGTTCTCGGTTTTTCCGGCGGCCTCGATACTTCTTTTTGTGTAAAATATTTAGGAGAAGATAAAGGTTACGATGTGCATAGCATTATCGTAAACACGGGCGGCTTCAGCGAAGATGAATTAAAGAAAATAGAAGAGCACGCTTATAAACTTGGCGTAAAAACACATACAACAATTGATGCTGTAAAAGGCTATTATGACCGCATTATCAAATACCTCGTTTTTGGAAATGTATTAAAAAATAATACCTATCCTTTAAGCGTAAGCGCAGAAAGGTTAGTACAGGCATTACACATTGCAGACCATGTGAAAACTACGGGTGCAAAAGCAGTTGCGCATGGCAGCACCGGCGCCGGTAACGACCAGGTGCGTTTTGATATGGTGTTCCATATAATGATACCAGGAGTTGAAATTATAACACCCATACGCGATTTAAAACTCAGCCGCGAAGAAGAGATTGAATACCTGAAAAACAAAGGCGTTGACATGAATTTTGAAAAAGCCGCGTATTCAATCAACAAAGGTTTATGGGGCACCAGTGTTGGCGGAAAAGAAA
>JAEWJV010000545.1 GCA_023386395.1 Bacteroidota bacterium | reverse complement strand
GTAATAATACTGTTGAGCTTTTGACATCGGCCGCTATATTACCAATACCTTATATGCAGCGCTTTTATGAATACACTTTCAATATTTTTCCATTTACTGCACCTTCAATGCTTAATATGTAAGCGTTTACCACCTTTTTCATTGGCGCAAGGTTATACCCGGGAAATAAATTGCCATACCTTTCAAAGCTGTCTTCAACAAGCCCGGGGCTTACTGCATTAATTCTTATGTCGTTTTTTAATTCCTGTGCAGAAGCCAGCACAAAACTATTAATGGCTCCATTAATTGTTGCAACGGCTGTTCCATTTTTTGCAGGTTGTTCTGCGGCAATTCCTGATGTAAGGGTAAAAGATCCTTCCTTTGAAATAAATCTTTTCCCGATGAGCACAAGGTTCATTTGGCCCAGCATTTTTCCTTTTATGCCGGGCATTAAATCCTCTTCCGTCATTGCATAGTAGTCGCCATAAAATCCTGTTCCCGCCGTGCATACACAAGCATCTATTTGTTTGAGTTCCTCAAACATTTTCACGATTGAATTTTTGTCTGAAATATCAACGGACATATCTCCGCTGTTCCTGCCTGCAGTGATAACTTCATGTTTCGCCTTTAGTGCTGCTGTTATTTTTCTTCCAATGGTTCCGGAACCGCCTACGATTAAAATTTTCATACTACTTTATTTTATGCAAAACTATATTGCGAAGTAGTGCAGGTGTTAATAGGAAAAGTCCATTCCTTTTAACTATTGGCTCTAAATGCGGTGGGTGTTAAATTGTATGTTCTTTTAAAAAGCCTTGTAAAATAAGAAAGGCTTTCAAAGCCGCAATTTTCAGAAATTTCAGAAACGCTGTCGTTTGTATTTTTTAAAAGCAGGCAGGCGTGTTCCAAACGCTTTTGATTGATCCATTTTGCCGGGGAGGTATGGTAAATTGAAGCAAAATCTCTTTTAAATGAAGATAAACTTCTGTTTGTAAGATTGGCATAGTCATTAAGGGACAATCTTTGAAATAAATATTTTTCCATTACATACATTATGTTCTCCGTAGCAGTGGATATGATGGAATCCCAAAAAGGAATGCTTTGTGAAGCTGGTATGGTTTTAAGAATGTACAGCAGAATTTCTTTTTGTTTAAGTAACAGTATCCCTTTATCCTTTAGTGCATGCTGTGTAAAGTACTGGATCAATTGATTTTTGTAGGTATCTATAATTGAATTGGTATTTATTTTTAAAAATGGTATGTGAGAAAATTTAGAAGTTTTTACTTTGTATTCGGCAATCACTTCCTGCAGTATTTTCTGATTCAGGAATAACAGGATGGCTTCAAATTGCTGTTCTTCTTCAAAATATTCAGCCATCGCATAAATACCTTTCTTTAAGAAAATAATTTCCTGCGGCGTAACTTCAATAGTTTCATTTTCTACATATAAATGTTTATATCCTTTTAAAACGAATACCAGGATATTTTCTGTAAGAAAGATTTTTTTTAAAGTTGATTTATTCCCGATTTTATGTTTCGCGAAAAAGGTGTTTTCAATAATAAGAAAGGAATCGTCATGGGTGTCAATTTCAGTTGGGGGGAAATGATAAATCATCGTGTTGAGGTTATTTTGTAGCATATAAGTTGAAGCTTTTGTGTTTGTGGCAAATTTTGATTAATGAACAAAGGCTGAGAATATATTCGCCGTTCCGCCATATTACCGATGCAATATTAATGGAAGATTATGTCTGCGGTTTTATCCTTATCTGCTTCATAATCTTCATCTTCATTTTCATAATACAGAGGATCTAATTATTTTAAGGTATTTTTTGCATTTTGCATTTTAATATTTTAATTTGCCCCGACTACTATTCGTGAAGAAGTTCGCAGCCATATCATTACTCTTGCTTTTAGCATTCAATTTTGTTGGGTACAGGCTATTGTTTTCCTTCCTGGAAGCAAAAGCAAACACTATTATTGTTGCACAAATTGATAAAGATGAGTATAATGATGCAGACCTTATTACGCTAACCGTTCCCCTGTCCATGCCTTATATACAGGATTCAAAAAACTTTGAAAGAAAGGATGGTGAAATAACGCTTAACGGTAAAATATATCATTACGTAAAGCAAAAAATTTCACAGGGCAACCTGGTTTTAATGTGTCTTCCTGATAATGAAAAAACACATTTAAAATCGGCAAAAGACGATTTCTTCAAACTTGCCAACGAACTGCAAAGCAATAATACCGCTTCAAAAAAAGCGGGCGACCATAGCCAGGTTGTAAAATTCGCTGTAAGCGATTATGAAGAAATGCAAACCAGCATTTCCATATTTGCATTTGCATCAGAAACAAAATTATTTCCGTCTTATTTTAATTACGCCTTACTAAAAGGCGCAGGCACCGCGCCTGAACAGCCTCCCGAAGCTTAATTATCTTCAACTTTTGTTGCAATAGCTTAAAGGCATTGCTTGTATTACAATACGGCAGGTAACTGCCGCATGCCTGTACATTTCATTTAAATAAATAATCAATTAATTATTAATCGCAAACCTCATGAAGCGTAACCTGCTTACATGTTTACTGCTATCTGTTATACAGTTTATGGCAAATGCCCAAACTGATATTGACGGCCTTATGATGGCTAAAAACAATTTCTGCGTGGGCCCTGTTTACAGCCACAGCAGTTGGAAAAATTACTGGGAAGGCACTTTAAAAAGAGATAACGACAATATTGGCACTTTCAACTCCAATATGTTTGCCCTTATGGGTAATTACGGAATTACCGACAGGCTGAATGTATTATTTGGCGTGCCTTACATCCAAAACAAAGTTTCTGACGGCACACTGCACAAAGACGCCGGCATACAGGATATTTCTTTATGGCTTAAATGGATGCCGGTAGAAAAAAAACTTGGTTCTCATTCCGTATTCTCTGTTTATACACTCGGCGGTTTTTCTACGCCTTTAACTAATTACCAGGCAGATTACCTGCCCATTGCCATCGGCCTGCACAGCACTAATTTTTCCGGCCGGTTAATGGTTGACTATCAAAACAAAGATTTCTTTGCAACGGCTTCCGGCACTTATCAATACAGGAACAATATTCATATTGACCGCACATCTTATTACACCGATGAAATGCATATTTCCAATGAAGTGGAAATGCCTGATATGGCAAGCTATAATGTAAGAACGGGCATAAGAACTTTCAGGATAGTTGCTGAAGTTTTCTTTCAGCAAAATTATACTTTGGGCGGTTTTGATATAAGAAGAAATGATATGCCTTTTCCCAGCAACCGCATGAATGCAAGCATTGCGGGCGCTCATTTTAAATATATATTAAAAAAGCTGCCTAATCTTTCACTGGAAGCCGGCGGCAGTTATGTATTAAAAGGAAGAAATGTAGGCCAGGCCAGGGAGTTCAATGTTTCAGCTTTCTATATATTCCCGTTAGGCCATACAAGGGTAAGCTCTTCTCATTCCTGTAAGCTTTGCGGCATACGTTAACTTCTAAACACACCAAAGATTATGAAAAAGATATTTTATATTATAACAGGCATTGCACTCAGTTCAATTATATATTTTTCCTGTTCTAAAAATGTTGAAGGCAGAACAGATAATAAGCCTGCGCTTAACCCGGTTTCGCAGGACCTTAATGCCGGTGAATGGAAGCTCGTTTTGCTTTCAAGGCCGGATACATTTGCAGTGGCGGCACCGGCAGCGCCAGGCACGCCTGAATATACCGGCTACCTGAATGAAATAAAGGGTTATCAGCAAAAATTGTCGGGCGAACAAATAACTAACATGCGTTATTGGGCAGCGGGCGGTGTTTTGCGGTGGAATGAGATTATGCGGGCGCTTGTAGCCAAATATAATCTGCCCCCTTACCAGAATGATGACGGCACTTATCCTGCGCCCAGTGCAGCAGATCCTTTTAATTACCCGATGTTCCCTTTTGCAAACCCTCCTTATGCAGCACGCGCATATGCTTATATAAGCGCTGCACAATATGATGCATTGGTGGCCTGCTGGCATTACAAAAAGTTATACAATCAAAAAAGGCCTTATGAAGTTGATTCGAGTGTAAAGGCTATAAGCGGCAGGGTTGATCTCCCTTCTTATCCTTCAGAGGCAGCCGTTATAGCAGGTGCCACAGTTGAGATAATGAAGATGATGTTTCCAACCGAAGTGGCCTTTGTTCAGCAAAAGCTGGAAGAACAGGAAGAAGCGGCTGTAATGAGTGGTGCTGCCACCCGCGCAGATATAAAAGCCGGCGAAGCATTGGGCAGGCAGATAGCTGCTTTGTTTACGGCAAATGCAAGGGCTGATAAAGCAGGCCAGGCAGGCGGTAATCCTGAACTATGGAATAGTATGGCAAATAATACAGCCGCAAGGGGAGAAGAGCCGTGGAAAAGCCTTGAAGTGCCAAAGCGCCCGCCAATGCTGCCTTTATTTGGAGCGGTAAAAACCTTTTTATTTGATTCGGCTACGCTTGTTCGTATAAGGCCTGGTGCGCCTTTTTCAACAGGAAGCAGTGAGTTTGCCCGGCAAAATGATGCAGCGTATAAGCAGATAAAAAATCCAACGCGGGAGCAGGAACGTATTGTGCAATATTGGGCGGATGGCGTGGGCACTTATACGCCGTCAGGGCACTGGAATGCTATAGCTGCTGAAGATTTCATTAAACAAAATTACAGTGAAGTGCGCT
>JAEWJV010000499.1 GCA_023386395.1 Bacteroidota bacterium | reverse complement strand
ACATAGCGGTAAAACAAATGAATGGCTTTGGCGGCATGTTGTCTTTTGAATTAAAAACAGGCTTTGAAGGCGTAACTGCATTTCAGCAGAAGCTTACATTAATCAGTCCTGCTTTAAGCCTTGGCGGCGTGGAAAGTTTAATCTGTTCTCCTGCAGTTACATCGCACAGGTATCTTACGAAAGAAGAAAGATATGCCATTGGCATAAAAGATAACCTGTTAAGGTTGTCTGTTGGAATTGAAGATGCAAGGGATATTATTGAAGATATACAACAGGCAATGCGGCATGCTTTATAATTGTTTTTATATGCATCTCCACAATACATCGGCAAACCATTGTTTTGAATCGTAAAAATATTCAACAGGCTTAAAGCCGCTTTTCGCCGCCATTTCATTGGTTTGTTTTATGGAATATTTTATAGAGATTTCTGTATGAATAGTTTCATAAGCATCAAGGTCTATGAAATCTGTATCGCCAATATAAACGCGTTGTTTGGTACTGCTTACAAGATAACTTTTGCATTCACCGCTTTCGGGATTATACACAGGAAAATGCGAAAACTTTTCAATAACGAAATCTGCATTAAGTTCCCGGTTTATCCTTCGTAAAAGGTTGAGGTTAAATTCACGTGTTATACCTTCTTTATCATTATAAGCATTCAAAATAATTGAAGGGTCTTTCTTCAGGTCAAAACCAATCAGCAGGTGATCATCTTTTTTCAAACAGCTTCTCACTTCTTTTAAAAATGCAACTGATTCATCATTATTCATATTGCCAATATTGCTGCCCATAAACAGTACCAATTTCCTTCTTGATGAAATGGCGCCGGATTGTTTCAGCATATCTATGTATTCGCCGTTAAGCCCGTGAATATTTAATGCTTTAATTTGCTTGGGAAGCTCCTTTTCAATAAGCTCAATTACATGTTTTGAAATATCAATTGGAAAAAACGTAAAGCTGTTGTCAAGCTTAAAAATCTTTTTCAGAAGATGTATGGATTTGCTGCAATCGCCTGCGCCTAATTCAACCACATCGAAATCCTTTTCGATATTTATGGATGAAATAATATTATCTGATTGTTGTTGCAGTATTTCCATTTCGCAATTGGTGAGATAATATTCATCGCAATTCATTATCTGCTGAAATAATTTATCGCCGGTTGCATCATAGAAGTTTTTTGAATCAAGGCGTTTGGGAAATGATCGCAATCCTTTCAAAACATCTTTATAAAATTTTGTTTTCTGATGTGTTATTGTTGCCAGCTCCATAATTAATGATTGATAATTTAAAATTTTTGCTGCAGGCTTTGAATTTGATTAACTCAAGCTTGCAGCTTATTTTATTTAGCTAATCTTATGCCTGTATATTGCCATCTTAAAGGTGGATGAAAAAAATTCCGGTACGTAATGCGGCTATGATTTGGTGGTGTTACGTCGCTTGCACCGCGCAACACTTTCTGGCTCACCATAAACTTGCCATTGTATTCACCAATAGCGCCCGGTGTTTTTGAAAACCCGGGGTAAGGGAGGTAAGCGCTTTCCGTCCATTCCCAACGTTTGCCCCAGTTAAATTTTGTTGCAGCTATTTCCCATTCAGCTTCAGTTGGCAAACGCAAACCCTTCCATGACGCATAAGCATAAGCTTCATAAAAACTAATGTGGCAAACGGGTTCATGCTCATCAAGTGGCAATAAGCCATTTAATGTATAATTCATCCATTCGCCATCAATAAAATGCCAGTACATAGGCGCATTAATTCCATTGGCTTTTACCCATTCCCATCCTTCCATGTGCCAGTAAACAAAGTTTTTGTAACCGCCTGCATTTATAAATTCCAGGTATTCTTTATTGGTTACAAGCTCACTGCAAATGGAATAGTCATTTAAATAAATTTTATGACGGTTTAATTCGTTATCAAAACAAAAACCTTCTCCTTCAAAACCTATTTCATAGATGCCTTCATCAATATATATCCATTTATTTTTTACAGGCGATGATGATTTTTTTTCTTCGGGATATAAGGCGGGAAACAGGGGATTGTTACCTAAAATATATTTGATGTCGGTTGCCAGTAATTCCTGGTGCTGCTCTTCATGATTGAGGCCAAGCACAATTAAATCCTCTAATGGTTTGCTCAAATTATTTTTTAAAAAATGCAACATGGCTTTATCAATATGTTTGCGGTATTGATAAATTTCCTCAACAGACGGCCTGCTTAAATTACCGCGGTCTGTTCTTATAACCCTTGTGCCTGCTGATTCGTAATAACTGTTGAAAACATAATTATAGTTAGGGTTAAACTGTTCATAATTTTCATCATTCGGCTTTAGCACAAACTCTTCCCAAAACCATGTAGTGTGGCCGAGATGCCATTTGGGCGGGCTTACATCTACTACCGGTTGCACAACATAATCTTCCGTTTGAAGGTTGGAGCAAATATCAATTGAATGTTGGCGTACTTGTTTAAAGCGTTCTTGTAAATTCATTAATCATTTTTTTATCGTGAATGCAAGTTGATGTTTTCATTTTTTACAATTCACCTTTCACAAAAATTATTTATGCTTATCAATATAATCCGTTAGCTCACTTATTGAATGTACATTCAGTTCATTACTTTGTTTTCTTCTCATCATTAACGCATAAGCATTATTAAAACCTATCGGCTTTAACCATGTTAAATTATATTTCCGTTTGAACTGGCCAGATACATAATTATATACGTCGTTTTCATTTTGCTTTAGCTTATTCAATGTGCCGGCTGAAGCATTTAAAATAGCCAGTAATCCTGTCCCCGTATATTCAGGATACATATCAATTTGATTATTGGTTAATGCATCAAAGCAAATTTTTGTGCCGCCCAGGCCTGTTTTTGTTTCAACATTTAAATTAGTATAACCTTTAATAAGCATTGCATACATGTTGATGAGAATATACTGTTCGCCAAAAATTTTCGAACCTAAGCGTATTGTTCCTTTACTGCCATTTTGCGGGGGCTTATACAAATTGGTTTTAAGCAGAAAATTCCTTGCCACTTTTTCCGGCGGTTGCTTTAAATAATCTACTTCATAATTCAAAGCTGTCATTATGGAATCATTTATTTTACACGAAAGCATATTCAATACATTTTCAAGCTGCGGATATTTTTTCAGCACATCTGCGCGAATAACCGGCGCTGCATAATATGGCGGAAAGATATGCTTGTCATCATCCAGCACAACAAGATCAAAAGCCTTTAGCCTGCCATCTGTACTGTAACCACTTATTACGTCTAATTTTTTTTCGTAAGCCGCTTTATACATAACAGCATCGCTGATCACTACATTTTTAATGTTGAGTCTATAAACTGATTTTAAGCCAAGGTATCCATCCTGCCGGCCCATAAATTCCGGTGTAAATCCTGCAAGCAGTTTGTTTTTTTCAAATGAAGGAATGGCATAGAAAGAGGATAGCAATAAAACGACAGCGGGCATTATCCAAACTGCCAGCCTTAATTTTTTTAAGTTGATTTTTTGAATGCGTGATAATAAAAAATCAAACAGAATCGCAAGCAGCGCAGCAGGAATAGCGCCTGCCAAAATCATATTGGTATTGTTAAGGGAAATGCCACCGAAAATAAATTCGCCCAGGCCGCCCGCTGCAATATAAGCTGCCAGTGTTGCCACGCCTACATTAATAACAGTAGCTGTTCTTATACCGGCAAGTATAACAGGAAATGCAAGCGGAAGTTCTACTTTGGTTAATATTTGCCATTTGCTGAAACCCATTGCAGTTGCGGCTTCCAGTACACTGGCATCTGTTTCTTTAATGCCCGTATAAGTATTCCTTATAATCGGAAGCAGCGCATATAAAAACAAAGCTGTTATAGCGGGCAAAGGGCCGATGCCCAACAGCGGGATCATAAAACCAAGCAGTGCAATGCTTGGAATAGTTTGCAAAACACCTGCAATGTTTAAAACAACGCCTGCGGATTTTCTTCTTCTTGCAATCAAAATGCCCAGTGGCAAACCAACGGCAACGGCAATAAGCAATGAGATAAATGTAAGCCCAATATGCGCAATGGTTTGATCGAGCAGTTTATCCCGCTGTTGTATAATGAAATTCCAAAGGCTTTGTTGCTGTTCCATCAATTGTATTTTTTATATTGATTGAAAGCATGCATAAGCGAAGCATAATTTATTTCCTTAACTACGCCATTATCTTTTGCGCTAATGCTGTCTTTATTATCTGTATTTAAATATTCCAACACCTGCCATACATTTAACTGCGGCGAAATTTCTTTTAATGATGACGATGTGTTATTGTTATCTTCCAAAAATTGCCAGAGCATTTGCAGTGTTACAGATTTATATTCCAGTTGCAATCTTTGTTCATCGAAAAAAGTTCTTACAAAATTATCGGCAGGTTTAAACAGCAATTCAGCCGGTGTGCCCGTTTGAATTATTTTGCCTTTATCCATTAAACAGATCCTGTCTGCAAGTTCAAAAGCTTCCTGCACATCGTGTGTAACGAGCACAATTGTTTTCTTTTTAAACTCTTCAAGATTTATAAAATCCGTACGCACTTTTGTTCTGGTTATAGGATCAAGCGCACCAAAAGGTTCATCCATTAATAATATGGCCGCATCAGCAGCCAGCGCTCTTGCAAGCCCAACGCGTTGTTGCTGGCCACCACTTAATTCATTTGGATAAGCATTGTAATATTCTTTTGCAAGGTGCAGTTTGTGCATCAGCACTTCAACGCGTAATCTTATTTTCTCTTTATCCCATTTAAAAAGATTAGGAACAGCGGCAATATTTTCTGCAACGGTATAATGCGGAAACAGGCCTGTGTTCTGCAATACATAGCCAATACTTCTTCTGAGCGTTTCGGCATTTTGCTCTTTAATATTTTTTTGGCTGATATAAATGGAACCGGCAGTAGGTTCTATTAACCTGTTGAGCATTTTAAGCGTAGTGGTTTTGCCGCAGCCGCTTGTGCCAAGCAATACAAAGTTTTCCCCTTCTTCAATTTTGAAAGAAATGTTATCAACGGCGGTCTGTTGCTTGAATTTTTTAATGATGTTCTTCGCTTCAATCATTATGTTGCTGCAAGCTACAACATAGCTTTTATAACAGCTATTAGCTTAAGCTTGTTGCCATTAATTTCCGGAATTCAGAAATAATCACCTGTATTAATTTTTGTTTGTTATAGATGCACATATAAAAACCTGTGCATCTATAACAATGATTTTTTGAATGACTTTATAGAGATATGTGCAAAGTGCGGGATAACGCAAACAGCTATAAACTATTTGCTTCTTATAGCTACCACGGGATTCATGCGTGCTGCAATTGATGCGGGGATAATACCTGAAAGGATACCAAGTATTACGCAAATGGAGAAAGCGAGCAAGATTATTTTCCCGGAAATAACAATTGCAAAAGGCAGGAATGTACTTAGAATGGCGGCGAGGCCCCACACCATAAGCAAGCCAATAAAACCGCCGATGATACAGAGAAAGGCGCTCTCCAGTAAAAATTCAAGTAATATCGTTCTGCTTTTTGCACCAATAGCTTTTTTCAATCCTATCTGGCTGGTACGTTCACGCACTGTAACAAACATAATGTTGGCAACACCAAATGCACCTACTATTAAACTTAAGCCTGCAATGGCCCAGCCGCCAATATTTACGGTACCAAAGAAACCGCTTACAGCCTCGGTCATGAAGTTAATGTCGTTGAGCGCAAAATTATCTTCCTGTTTGGGGCTTAACCTGCGTATTTGCCGCATTACGCCTTCCAGTTCATCCACCAGCGCGCCTGATGGTACATTCGCCCTGCCTTTTACCAATACATAATGCTGGTTAAAAGGCTGGTTGGCGCCATACACTTTTGTATAAAAATGATAAGGAAGAATTAAGGATTCATCAAAATTGTAACCGGGGCCAAAGCTGCTTCCCTGCTTTTCTATAACACCTATAACGGTTGCTTTAAAATTGCTGAACGTTACCACTTTACCAACAGCACTATTGGCAGAACCAAACAACAGCCTGGCGTTTTCATAACCCATTACTACTACCGGGTTGCCGTTATTAAATTCTGTTTCGGTAAAGTAGCGGCCCTGTATAAGATCAATAGTTTGAATTTGATTGAATTCTTCGCTTACACCGTAAATGC
>JAEWJV010000472.1 GCA_023386395.1 Bacteroidota bacterium | reverse complement strand
CAGCAACAGAAACAACTTTTGCAGGTTGTTGGGCTGCATTTGATGAGGAGATATTATCCAACGAATCATTATTACTTACATCGACTGTCATTGCATTAAAAGCGGTGGTATCAGCCTGCGTTTCCTGCAAATGGCCAGGTGGATTTTGAAGCGCGTTAAAAATATTGTAACCAAAATCTTTCATATAATATTCAGGATATTCAAACAGTTCCTTTACGGCAATAATCTTATAAACATAAGATGCTGTTTCCGCATTAAGGTTCATAGAGAAATAATCATTATTGCCTTGCTTTTTTACAGCATTAAAAATATTACCAATGCCAAAATTGTAGGCAGCGGCAGTTAATACCCACGATGATATATTGTATTTGTTTCTTATCATACTGTAGTAATCCGTTAAAGTGCGGCAGGCTGCATAGGTTGACTTATAAAAATTTTCGCGGTCATCACCGCTTTCCGAAACATTCAGGCCTATGCCGCGGGCTGTAGCCGGCATAAGTTGCCAAAAACCACCTGCGCCTGCACTCGACGTGAGATTCTGAAACCCGCTTTCTATAATAGGTATGTATTTTAAATCTTCGGGCAGGTTATTCTTTTTTAAATAATCTTCTATCCATGGAAGGTAGGTGTTAGCGCGTTTGCGTAATGCAGGCATATTGATATTTTTAACCTGATTCCTTATAACATCCATCAGCTTTCCTGAAACAATAGCATTATTGTCAGGCACTGTTTCGCCGCAAAAAATAATAGTATGCTGTGCGGATATTATTGATGAAGGATATAAACCGGCACAAAAAATAAGATATGTTATAACAATAGATTTCATCCGTGTATATATTATTTTTTTACCGGATGGAACGCCTCTTCATTTTACTGTTTGAAAATATTTTAATGGGCGTTTCACGGTTGCTAACAATGAAGCATACAATTTTTATTACTATAGTTATTGCAAACCGGCATACTGTTTCAATGCCCCTGCCCTTTGTTGTAAGCAGAGCCGGGTATCATTAGCTCAAGTTTTAATTTACCGAGCCTGTCAACCATTTCGAAATGCAGATTTTCTTCATCAGTAATTGTTGCAGGCCTGGCTACATATACCAGTACCTTTTGCCTGCCTCCTAAAATTATAGGATAATTGGCAACATAGTTTGGATAGAGCTTAACAGAATCCTTGCTGCCGCGTGGCTTATAACTCAGCAACATCCTGCCGGTAAGGAATTCTGTTGAATCATAATTCTGTACAAGAAATTTAAAATAAACATTGTTATGGTTAAAGTTTATGTTCTGGCAAATAAGCTTAACGTTACTGGAACTATCCATCAATTCCAGCTCGGGTTTTAACGACATTATTTCCCTGCCGATGAGATTGCTTTGAACATTAAAGTTTAATAAGCTGTCAAATTTTTGATCGGTTGGCGAACTGAAAAAATTAATATCAGGATATTTACGGTAAACATAACCCAACGCAGGATCTTTCGGGTTTGGATAATAAATGGCCGGGGCATAATAGGCATAAGCCACAGGCGCTTTTGCATGCACCGTATCTTTATTGGCAGCTATATTATTTGCTTTGGATAAGTTATCCTTAATGCTGGATATTTTAATTCTGACATAATCAATAATTTTTGGCAGTTGATTATATTCACTGCTTTTTAAAGTGGCACTATCCATATTGCCAACAATGCTTAAGAACTTTTCATAATAAAATATTACAGCATTATATTTTAAATATTGTAAAGAGTCATTCCCCTGCCTGTAAGCAGCCATTGCTGAATCAAAATGCTGTTTTAATGCTTCATTTTGTCTTTGCCTTTCAAGAATGTTCAACTGGTCCTGTATATAGCTAACCTGTCTTTGAAGATAATATTGCTGTTCCGGTAAGTTCAGCGCCGTTGCTGCTTTAAAATTATCTATGGCTAAAGGATATAGTTGCGTTGCCATTGCAATTTCCCCGTTGGCAATTAATGAATCCGCCTTGTTTTGAATAATTTGCTTTTGCGCTATTTCAGCCAGCTCAGAATCAATCATCACTATTTTGTTTTTCGCTTCAGGTTCATCAGGTTTTATACCGGCTGCTTCAGAAAACATTATCCGCGCTGTGGTATAATCTTTTTCGCTGTATGCTTTTTGTGCATCTGTAATAAGCGCTGTATATTTTTTATTGATTTCGTTTATTTTATTAATACTGTCCTTTTCCGCCTGTTTCTTTATGGCTTCTTCCGTTAATATACGCTCTATTTCTGCTATCCTGTTATTGGTATAGTCATCGTTGGTTTTGTATACCAATAGTGAACTGTACAACGATTTTGCATTTGCATAATCTCTTGCATCAAAAGCATCATCGGCTTTTTTTATTGCCGTCGTATATTTTATATTATTAAGCGAATCCTGTTTCAGCTTTAATTGTTTTTCTTCGAGCGCTTTTTTTACCTGGGCAATTTTTGTTTTTGAATACTGATCATTTTTGTTAATGGTTAATGCTTTGGCATAATCTTCAAGCGCATCATTATACATGGCTGCATTATATGCCTCGTCTGCTTTACTGATCAGGTCATTGTATTGCTTTTGAAGGGTTTCATTCTTCTGTTGCTCAATTTCTATCTGGGCCTGGCGTTGCTGTTCAGCTAAAATATCGCCTATCTTTTTTATTTGGGCATTGGCATATGCATCACCCGGCTTTAGCAGTAAGGCACTATCGTAACCGGATTTTGCAATGCCATAAGTTTTTTCAGTGAAAGCTTTATCCGCCGAATTGATAAATGCAGCGTACAAATCTGCGTTTTTCCTGTTCACTGCATTTATGCTGTCTGCAATAATTTGCTGATTGATATTCTTCAATCTTAATGCAACGGTTGCATCGCCAGGCTTAATCAGCAAAGCCTGGCTGTAAGCGGTTTTGGCTGCATCATACGATTTTTTATTCACCGCTGTATCGCCGAGCATTACATAGTTTACATATAACGCTTCTTTCTTTTGCTGAACGGTTTTTAAACTATCCGCAGCAACATTTTCATCAAGCTTTTTTAAACGCTCCAAAGCAGTTGCTTCATTGGGTTTAATCTTCAGCGCCTCCAGGTAAGCTATTCTTGCTGCATTGTATTGTTTATCATTCAATATTTTGTCGCCCGCATTAATATAGCTTTGAAATGAGCTGTCTTTACGGCGATTTTCTTCTTCAAGCTTAGCTGTTACTATATTCTTCTGAATTACCTGCACCTGGGTATTCAGGTATATATCATCGGGTTTTAATGCTAATGCTGCCGTATAAAATTTAAGCGCATCCTCATACCGGCTGGAAGTAAAAGCATTGTTGGCCCTTCTCACTAAATCTGTATATTTCGCTTCATTATTCTCTGTTGTTTCAGCAGTTTCCTGCACTATAGCAGGCGCTTCATTTTTTGGTGGTTCAGGTTTAGACGATGCAGCAACAGGCTCATTTACGGGCGCTTTGCTCAATTGCGCTACAAGGTCCAGGTCAGTGAAATAAATATCTCTTTCGGCATATTCAAGATGCTCTTTATATATGATGGTAAATTTGTGCTTGCGTCCGCCTTCGGTTACATACAAACTATAAGGCGCCGTCACATCACTTGATGTTTCTAATGCAATAGATTTTTCATCGCCAAGCAGGGAATTGAATTTGTAAGGACAGGTGGCTTCACCGAAATTATACTTGGTATAAGCATCGTGAAAATACAGCGTGGTAGCATATAGCCTGGATACATAAACTTTATAGCCGTTAATGTTTTGCGACAGGAGGTTTTGCGTGCTGGCCAGCAAAAAAAAGAATAAGAGGTAATTATGCCTTTTCATTTTTCGTTTAGACGATTAAATGAAGATCAGGCAAACAAAAAAGCTTAAAGTTTGATGTTCAATATTTCAAAACTCGCAAGTTCACAGGTCTGTTTTGAAATTTCTAATTCCTGATTTCCAAATTCTTCATCAATCAACTACTCAACCAATCAACTTCTCTCCCATTATTCAAAATCTTCATACAGCAGATATTTCTTTCTTATCTGTTTGAAATGATCAAGCCCCGGCTGCCAGCTGGCGCGGATTTCCGCTTCTGTTTTCCCATCTTTTATCTGCTGAATTAAAATGTTGTTACCGGCGAGTTTATTGAAAAAATAATCACCCGTTTTTGGCTTTAGAAAGAAATTGCTTTTATCGGGAAATAGTTTGTAGGCTTCCAACAAATAACTGAGGTCTATTTTTCCGTTATCTGCTTTTTTATCGCTCACATTCCATCCATAACATTTTTCATTCAGGTGCTTAGGCGCCGTGGCGCCGGGTTTTGAAACCGGTGTAAAAGCATACAGGTTTTTTGGCAAAGACGGGTCGCCGAAAATTTCAAAAGGCTCATCTGTTCCCCTGCCTTCGCTAAGATTGGTGCCTTCAAAAAAACAGGTGGACGGATACCAGTAAACAGCGCCCATATCCGGCAAATTAGGCGATGGCTTCACCGGCAACTGGTACTTGCTTTTGTGATTATAATTCTCACATTTAATTACCAGGAAATGAAAAGGTGTATCCACCGAATTTTGTGCATAATTTTTATACCAGGCGAATTTTTCATTGGCTTTATCGGTAAACAGCCAGCCTTCACCGGAAATCATCATGGCATATTCGCCCATCGTCATTCCATACACAACAGGTATGGGTTGTTTGCCAATACCACTCCTGAAATTTGTATCCAGCACGGGCCCGTCTACATAAAAGCCATTAGGGTTTGGCCGGTCAAGCAGCATTAAAGGTTTATTGTTTTCAGCAGCAGCTTCCATAAAGTATTGCATGGAATTGATATAAGTGTAAAATCTTGCGCCTACATCCTGTATATCAAACACGAGCACATCCACATCTTTAAGATCATTCGCATCGGGCTTGCTTTTATTGCCATACAAAGAAACAATAGGCACGTGCGTTTCGGGGTCAACAGAATTACCCACATGTGCACCGGCATCTGCATTGCCGCGAAAACCATGTTCGGGCGAAAATATTTTTACCACGTTAATACCGCTTTTAACGAGCGTATCTACAAGATTGGTTTGATGAATAACGGAGGTTTGATTGGCAAACACACCAACACGCTTTCCCTTTAATAAAGGCATATAAACCGTGGTTCTGTAAGCGCCGGGAACAGCAGGCTTTGACAGATCAACCTGGGAAAAGCAAACTGTTGTACATAATATACACACTAAAAAAACGGGCAATAATTTCATGCAATAAAATTAGGTGTTGGAAAATAAACTCTTTGTGAAAAGATCAACTGTATTTCAAAAATAGGCAAGCAAAACAAAATTGCTTTTTAAGATATCTTCAGCGTAATTTTATTGAGCAATAAACTCACTATTTGCATTATTCATTAAATGTTTTGTAAATATGCCAGTGCAAAATCCTGAAACAACATCTTTAAAACCCCGCAGATCAAAGCTGAAAAAATTCTTTACCATAGTCATAATAATACTTGTAATAATTGGCGCCGGCATCTTTTGGTGGAATTATCTTTTTGTATTTGGCGAAGGCGTAAAATCGGGGCAGTTAAATTATGTGGTAAAGAAAGGAAACCTGTTTAAAACCTATGAAGGCAAGCTGATACAAAGCGGTTTTCGGTCACAGGCTGCCGGCAGCATTCAGTCGTACGAGTTTGAGTTTTCTATTGCCAACGACAGCCTTGCCAATTATTTAATGAATAACAGCGGCAATTATTACGACCTGCATTATAAAGAATACAAACATGCTTTGCCCTGGCGTGGCTTTAGCCCCTATATTGTTGATAAAATAATTAAGATGCAGCCTGTTCAGCCTGAACGTTAATCTTGATGCGCTTCATAATAATCCCACATTATTTTAAACACTTTTTCTTTTAATGCTTTTGCAGAGGTATTAACGCTTTCAACAGGCGGCAGAAAATGCATTTCCAATCGATGCGGTACTAAGTAAAATGTTTTGTGTGCGGGCAAAACTTTCCTCGTATTAAAAACCAGCGTTGGCACAATTGGTTTTTGCGTATCAACGGCCAAACGAAATGCCCCGTCATAAAATTCTTTTAAAGGTTTATCTGTTCTGTTGCGTGTGCCTTCGGGATAAATTACCATGTCGAGTCCCTTATTTAATATCCGTTTCATGTCATCATAACTTTTGCGCCGGCTGCGGTCATCATTCCTGTCAACCAGCACACTGCCAAAGCTGTATATCCATCCAAAAACCGGTATAGGTGAAAAGCTTTTTTTGGCAATGGTTTTATTGGCCCTTGGCATAAACGGTGTTGTTACCGGCACATCCATTAAGCTGTTATGATTGGAAACAATAACACAATTAGGCAAACCTTTAAAATGTGATGCGCCTTTAACTTTAAGCGGGCAACCAATAAGTGTAAGGTAAATGAACATCCAAACCCGCGATACATGCCGGTGCCATTTTGCTTTTTGCGGCTCTTTTAAAAAATGACAGGGGATATAAAATATATAGGCAATGATAATGGTGCCCACAAAAAGAACCAAAGCCCATGTTGCCCAAATACGGCCAAATATTTCTTTTATAAATTTCAAAAAGTAAGAAGTTATTTTTTTGTTACCAGCTACTGAAGGTGTGGCATCACGGTTGTGTCACTCCCTTCAGCTGCATATTTTTAATCAGCTATAACCTGGCGGAATATTTCAAAATTCAGTATTTCTCAAAAAATGCCATGCTGCCGCCAACCCATTCACGGTCTTTATTATAACGAACGCCAATCATTTTGCCTTTACTTATGCGGGCAAGGTTTTGTGCGGCCACCGGTCTTGCTTCCCCATCTTTCCAGAAATAGAAAATCCTTATTTCTACCTTCGCATTATCATCCGGCGTTTTAATAACATCAGCATATTTCACCTTGCGCTGCAATATCCAGTTATGCGGGTCTTTCACTGTATCCATATCTTCCTTTGTTATATCAATTACCACACCCTGCACTGCAAAAGAAAACAAAGCTTTCAATACATAATTTTCAAGGTCTGAAGGCAGCTCCCTTACATCGCTTAAAAACTTTGTTTCAGGCACGAACTTATGTTTTATAAACGGCAATGTGTATTTGCTGATGCGGTAAAACCAGTTAGGATGCGGCGCCCACTCAACATCCAAATCTTCAAATAATATTTTACCTTTTTTCTGTACTTCGGGTGATTGCTGCTGAAGCTCATCGAAAATAATCCTGTTGTAAATGCGTTTTACTTCAACTTTCTTTCCATGCTGCACATAAAATAATTTTTTATCTTCTTTTACAAGCTCTGTTAAACAAACCACGGGAATGTTTAAATAATCCTGTGTGCAGTAAAAATCAATTTTAGTTTTTTGCTTGTGCGGAAAAATTTCGAGCAGTATTACATTTTCAGGATCATGGCCTGCAATAATTATATCTTTCAATAACTGTATATAAGTATCCTTTGTATAACCGTTTAAGTAAGAACTGTAATTACCGGGAATATCAAAATATTTACGGGTAACATCATCATCAAAAGCCTGGTAAGCAAACAAGGTGGGAAAGCCCTGCATTTCTATCAGTTGCGGTTCCAGTTCACCATCAGCATTTTCACAAACACCAAAATCAAATGCTATAAAATGTGAATGATCATTTTCGTTTGGCACTTTCAAATCCTTGGGTACAGCATTAGCGGTGAGCTGTTTAAAATCCGGCTGCACTATTACATCAACAATAGCCTCGCAGGCATCCAGCATTTTTTTTGTAAAAGCTTTATCTACAAACACCGGGGTTTCTGCAAGCCTGAATTCAATGCCACCCGGATGCAGCACATCCATTTCTTCTACAAAATCTGTATATTTTTTTTGCGTAAACGCGGCATTGAATTTATCGCGCAAGCCAGGTACCATACAACTGTTTTAATGCAAAATACGAAATGGGAAATTAGATATTAAGGAATTTGTAATCAATCATCAACGGCCATGTTACTAAACCACTACTCACTTTAAAAATCCTTCGGTATATAAAACTTATTACGCTCTTTCACTTTATTGTCTTCATACAGTTCAAAATAAAACCAGCCGGAACGCATAAAATCTGTTTTATCAAGCAGCAACATCGGTTGTGTTACATGCTGAATGCCGAAGAGTGGCTTATGAAATTCATCAAAAAAACGAAGCCTGTAATTTTTTTGCAAAGCATCTGCAAGTGATATCTGCACATAGCCATCAGCATTCGTGAATACATGCGGCGAAGGCATCCAGTTTATATTATTGGCATAATAACGTATCAGTATATCTGCATCAGTTAATGAATACAATGTATCTCTGGTATAGTTTACAATCGAATCGCGGAAATGTTTGTATTGATCATAATTAAGCTGCGCAATCACTGTATCATCATCGTGTACAGTAACCAGAAAATTTTCATCAGCTTTGCTTGCTTCACTTATATCATCAGTAAAATCAGAACCGGTTTTAACTTTTTTTGCTTTTGTAAAAAAATAAGAACCGTTGGCCAACACATAAAAAACGCGGTAATACATACCATTGTAACCGGCAGTTTCATCAATATAACCGTTTTCCGGAAGCTCGGGCGACAAAGGTGAAAAGATGGTTTTATAGTTTTTCACACTGTCCCAGGAGCGCTGCACATTCAACTGCACTACGCTGTCTCCATACGGATTAGTCCATGCAACCCGCACTTTGGTATTGCCGGCATCTGCCACTGTTACCAAAAATTTATTTTGAGCATGTAAACTATTTGCTGCTGCGAAAGCAATAAAAACAAAAAACAATATATATATCTTCTTCATACCGGTTACGTACGGACAAATATAGTGTCGATGCTTTTTAGAATCTGAAACTTTAATACATTAATGTAAAAACAGTGCAGTAACAGCGCAAATTTTATCATTTATTTTGCTGCATGAAAAAAACAATTCTTGTTACAGGTGCAACATCAGGCCTGGGAAAAGCCATTGCTGAAAAATTTGCGGCTGCTGATTATAACTGCATTATTACCGGCCGCAGAAAGCAGCGGCTGGAAGAACTTGCCGCAACATTATCATCAAACAATAATATAAAAGTTTTACCGCTTGCTTTTGACGTAAGTAAAAAAGAAGAGGCTCTTAATGCCATCAATAATTTAAGTGAAGAATGGCGCAATATTGATGTACTGGTAAATAATGCCGGCCTTGCAGCTGGCCGCGATGCTTTTGATGAAGCTTCGCTTGACGATTGGGAAACAATGATAGATACGAATGTAAAAGGGTTGCTGTATATGTCAAAAGCTGTTATTCCATTAATGAAAAAAAATAAAAAGGGCCATATTATAAATATTGGCTCAACAGCCTCTAAAGAAGTATATAAGGATGGCAACGTGTATTGCGCTACCAAGTTTGCGGTGAATGCCATAAGCCAGGCACAGCGTATTGACCTGTTGCCGCACAGGATAAAGGTTACATGCATTAATCCTGGTGCTGTTGACACGGAATTTTCAATCGTACGTTTTAAAGGTGATACGCAGAAAGCGGATGCTGTGTATGAAGGTTATGAACCATTGCATGCAGAAGATGTGGCTGACACTATATTTTATTGTGCTACTTTGCCCGCGCATGTTTGCATTAATGATCTCGTGATGACCTGTTTATCTCAGGCAAGTTCGTTTTATACTTATAAGGAATAACCTCATTCTCGTTCTCTTCCGGAAGTGCAGAGGGTATCCAATTGCACCCTGGTTATACAGTCTAATTCACATTGTTGAAAGATATTTCACGTCCTTCATAACCTGCTTTTTTAATTTGCAGCATGGATACAATATTTTCTTATCAGTCTTTATACAATTTTACTTATTCCGTTTTTAAACATATTGGCTGCAACGATACCGATGCAACAACTGCCACAAAAGTCTTACTGGCTGCGGATGTGCGGGGTATTGACAGTCACGGTGTAGCCCGTCTTTCAGGTTATGTGCGTTTATGGGAAGCGGGCAGAATTAATAGTAATCCCAACATTCATATAAAACATGAAACGCCTTCTACCGCTGTTGTTGATGGCGACGCAGGTTTGGGTTTGGTGATAGCGCCGCATGCCATGCAAATTGCCATTGATAAAGCTGCCAATGTGGGGACAGGCTGGGTGAGCGTTTGCAACAGCAATCATTTTGGTATTGCCGGTTATCATGCCATGATGGCTTTGCAACATGATATGATCGGAATTGCCATGACCAACGCCAGCGCATTGGTTGCGCCAACCTTCAGTATTGAAAAAATGCTGGGAACTAACCCGATCGCAGTGGCTATTCCCGCAGGCAGTGAAGCGCCTTTTATTGCCGATATGGCCACAACAACTGCCGCCAATGGTAAGCTCGAAATTTTACAAAGAAAAAATGCGGAAGCGCCTTTAGGCTGGGTGCAAACAAAAGAAGGCGCTCCGTCAACCGATGCGAATGCATTAAAAACAGGCGGTGCTTTATTACCACTTGGCAGCGACCGGGAGCATGGTTCGCATAAAGGTTATGCATTGGGGAGCATTGTTGATATTTTTTCTGCTGTATTAAGCGGCGCAAGTTACGGCCCCTGGGCGCCGCCTTTCCCGGCATATATCCCCATGCCGGAGAATATGCCAGGCAAAGGGCTTGGACATTTTTTTGGCGCCATGCGCATTGATGCTTTTCGCACTGCCGATGAATTTAAACAGCATATGGATAACTGGCTGCGCCGTTTCAGACATGCCAAACCTGCTGAAGGCTTTGAGAAGGTTTTGGTGCCCGGCGATCCTGAAAGGGAAATGGAAACAATAAGAATGACGGAAGGTATCCCGGTTGTGGAAAGTGTTGTAAACGAATTGCAGGCTGTTGCCGCAAAGTTCGATATTGAATTCCGGTAAGATTAACCTGCATAATATAAACAAACTGCAGGTGATGCCCTGAAAGATTTAATAAGCTGGCTATTTTCAGGCACCTTTCCGTTTGAGATTGGGCAAAAACGCCGTCAACAATCCGATAAGCGGCAGAAAAGCGCATAGCTGGTAAACATATTCTATACTGGTTTTATCGGCCAAGGCGCCCAAAACCGCAGAGCCTAATCCACCCATACCAAAAGCAAATCCGAAAAACAATCCCGAAACCATACCGATTTTTCCCGGCAGCAATTCCTGCGCATACACAAGAATGGCGGAAAAAGCAGAAGCTATTATTACTCCGATAAAAACTGTAAGCACACAGGTGAAAAACAGGTTGGCATGCGGCAATATCAAAGTAAATGG
>JAEWJV010000440.1 GCA_023386395.1 Bacteroidota bacterium | reverse complement strand
ATAGGGCTCAGATGGACCTTTCGGGTTTTTGGAAACGGTTCCTTTTTCTGCAAGCGTTTTGTAATAATCCGGCCTGTACCAATCGCTGCACCATTCCCAAACATTACCGGCCATATCGTAAATATTATACCCGTTTGCCGGATATTTTGCAACAGGTGCAATACCTGCATAACCATCCAGTGCCTGGTCGGCGGACGGAAACTTTCCTTCATAAATATTGGCCATCCATTTGCCCTCGGGTTTTAACTGGTTGCCCCAGGTGTACATCTCTCCCGCTTTACCGCCTCTTGCAGCAAATTCCCATTCCGCTTCTGTGGGCAACCTTTTACCGGCCCATTTTGCATAAGCTTCAGCATCTTCCCACGATACCTGCACAACGGGATAATCGTTTTTGCCTTCAATATTGCTACCGGGGCCAAGCGGGTGGCGCCAGTCAGCGCCGCGTACATAACTCCACCACTGTAAGTAGTTGGAAAGATTAGTTGTGGCCGATGGTGTAAACACAGCAGAACCAGCCACCAGGTCTTCTTCAGGTACACCCGGAAATTCTTCTTTGGTTGGCTTGCGTTCGGCCACCGTTATATAACCTGTTGCTTTTACAAAAGCTGCAAATTCCGCATTGGTAACTTCTGTTTTATCCATAAAAAAACCATTCACATACACACGGTGAATGGGCCTTGTATCATTCATTAATTCATGGCCGCCATCTTCCATGTTGGTGGGATTAACATTGCCCATGCTGAATTCACCGCCAGATACCCAAACCATATCTTTTATAGTGTGTGAAGGTTTATCATTATTGTTAACAACAGTCGGCTCAAATTCTTTTCCTCCCTGTTTCATATAAGTTACACTGTCGGCTATGGTAAACCCAAGCACGCTGCACGAAACAGCGCCATCAATTTTTGCCTGTGCAACTGCGTTTGCCCCAGTTGAATCAATATGCCCCCCAGACGTTTTATTATTGTTGCAGGAAAAGAATGCCAGCATGAAAAGATTGGCTGCTGCAAATAGTTTTATGCGTTGCATATAAAATAATTTTAAATGCTGGTGGTTTGGTTTACTGAAAATGCAAATCTATACATTCATAAAAGTATGTGATAATATTATAAGCCTGCAATTGTTAAAATTTCGGATGGATTAAAAGCGTTTCAACCATAGATCAGGCAATAAGTTGAAATGGTTATGTTATTGTACAAAGAAGGTTACTTTATTTCTTTTATCATAACCAATAGTTTTCTGTCTATGCCCGGAACACCTTCAATGAGCTTGGCGAAAAAACTAATTTTTTTTGCATCACCAGAATGTGTTTGCAGCTCAAATGTTTTAGTCTCGTTTATGTTATGCCGTGTAAGAAAATTAAGCGTTTCCTGTTTCACATCAGGCCGCTGCCAGAAAAAATTATCTATATCAGATAAACGGCTGTTGCCAGCGGGCGCTTCCTTTAATTCGAACAGCCAGACAAACGTTTTATTGGTTTTAATAACCCGCAGCCTGCTATCGAGTATAATGAGGGCTGATTCTTCTACTGAATCAAAAACAGTATCAATAAATTCATGCGATTCTATGAGGAATCTTTCCAATTGTTTTTGCGCATGAATATTATGCACCACTTTAACCAGGAATGAATTGCCATCTTTATTTTCTATATAAACAGATTCACCTGTAACCCAAACCTTGTTACCATTTTTATGTACCAGGTAATTCTCATCGTTGGCAGAACCCTGCGCTAAAACGGTTTGCAGCTCTGTTTCCGGTTTTAAAGCAAGCTGATCTTCTTTAGTAAATAATATTTTAAAATTTTTACCCGTCAAATCTTCAGGCGTGTAACCAAAGCGGACGTGGAATGCTTCATTTATGTTTAAAATAATACCTTGTTTATTCATTATAATAATACCGTTATACCGGGCATTATTAAAGAAAGTTTCAAAAAAACCTGATGTATCCAAAATTGAAATTTCTCTAAGTTAATAAGTAATGCATTACTGTAAAGTAAAAATAAATCCCCCGGCAAGCGGGGGATTTATAAGGGAAACTCAACAGTGATTATTACCTCACCTTTTCTAACACCTCATTTCTAAATACAACTACACCATCAAACACATCAACCAAAACAGGATTTGACCTGTCTATATCGCCTGCGAGTATTTTTTTACTTAGCTGGTTTACGATTTCTTTTTGGATTAAACGCTTTAATGGCCTTGCACCAAACTGCGGATCGTAACCGGTTTCAGATAAATAATCAATTAAATAATCGGTAAACTCCAGTTCAATATGATTTTGCTGCAACAGCTTCTTCAAATCATTCAACTGTATTTTTACTATGTTCTTTATTTCTTTGCGCATCAAAGGCTGGAACATGATGATCTCATCAACCCTGTTTAAAAATTCAGGGCGAATGGTTTGACGCAACAAATTCATTACATCCAGCTTTGTTTTATCAACCACTTCTTCAAGATTTTTTTCAGTTACATCCTGAAAGGCTTCCTGTATCAAAGTACTTCCGATGTTACTTGTCATAATAATGATCGTGTTCTTGAAATTTACAACACGGCCTTTGTTATCGGTGAGCCTTCCATCATCCAGAACCTGCAACATAATATTCCAAACATCAGGATGCGCCTTTTCAATTTCATCTAACAATACAACGCTGTAAGGTTTGCGGCGAACGGCTTCGGTTAACTGGCCACCTTCATCATAACCCACATAACCGGGAGGCGCACCCACCAAACGGGACACCGTATGCTTTTCCTGGTATTCGCTCATATCAATACGCGTTATCATGCTTTCATCATCAAATAAATATTCTGCAAGCGCCTTTGCGGGTTCTGTTTTACCAACGCCGGTTGTGCCGAGGAATATAAAAGAACCGATTGGTTTTTTAGGATCCTGCAAACCTGCGCGGCTTCTGCGGATAGCATCTGCCACGGCCGTAATGGCTTCTTCCTGCCCCACTACCCTTTCATGCAAATGGTCTTCAAGCTGTAATAATTTTTCGCGTTCACTCTGCATCATTCTTGTTACAGGAATGCCGGTTGATTTGGCCACACTTTCTGCAATGTCTTCTGCATCCACTTCCTCTTTCATCAGGCGGCGGCCATGCTTGCTTAATTCATCTAACTGAACGGTAAAATCTTGAATGATCTTTTCCTGTTCCTTTACTTTACCATAACGTATTTCAGCTACTTTGCCATAATCACCATTACGC
>JAEWJV010000294.1 GCA_023386395.1 Bacteroidota bacterium | reverse complement strand
AATGAGCGCCGGTGGGAATTTGCTATGGAGGGCTATCGTTTCTATGACCTTGTAAGATGGGGCGATGCACAAAGTGCTCTGGGCACTTTAGGTTACCAACCCAGGAACGCCTTGTACCCGATTCCCCAGCCTGCTATTGATCTTTCAGGCGGCGCGCTGGTTCAAAATCCGAATTACTAATTATTTAAAATGATTATGAATATGAAAATCATTATAAGAAATATTGCGCTGCTTTTTTCAATTGGCTTATTTATGAATAGCTGCCAGAAAATGGAACAGCCGCCTTTGGGCGATTATCCCAAAGATGCCAATCCTCCCGGCGGGCCGCTGAAGTTTTTCATAGCTTTAGATGGAACAAACGTTGACAGTACAAAAGCAAATTTTGGCACAAACACTAATGTTACTTATGTTGACGGCGTTTCCGGTCAGGCAATGAATGCAGATGCAGATGGCCACATTGTTTATCCTTCAGGCAATGATTTTAATACGTCAACCAATTTTACAATTGCTTTCTGGATTAAAAAAGACGGGCCTAATGCAGCCGGCAGCGGCACTACGTTTGCATTCGGCTTTGCAACGTCTAAAGATATCTGGACCGCCCAGGATATTTTCCTGGAATTTGAAGATGCCGGCAACCCGAGTTCAAAAGATTCGGCTGCTGCTAAATTTTACCTGAATGATCAGTGGTTTGAATTTACAAAAACACCTGATATTGATAAAAGGATGCCGCATGTTTTAGATGGCAACTGGCATCATCTTGCTTTTGTTTTTGATTCAGCAAGTTCAACGCTTACGCCTTATATTGACGGTGCTGCGCCTACGAATTTGCCTGACGGTTTTGGAAAATTTAATAACAATGGCGGCAAGCTGGATTTTTCTTCACTCGCCGGCCTTGTTGTGGGAGGCCCTGGCATGTATGCTTTAGGAAAAACACCGGATGATATTGGACAAACATGGATGGGTAATTTTAATGGTGCTATTGATCAGTTCAGGTTATATAGTGAAGCGCTTTCCGCAACCGATATCAAAAGTTTATACGATAATAAAGAATAATATTTTCTCTTTGTTGATTAAAAAGCTGCTGTAAAAAGCAGCTTTTTAATTTTGTTGATAAGCATAATGATTAAAGTCTTTCAAAATAAAAGAGCCTTTTTTATAAGCGCTTTGGTTATAACAGCCTTGACTATTTTTTCAAAATGTATCAGCGATCAAAATAAAAATAATCACCAACATGAAACTGCATCAAACAGCATTATTGATACTGTAACTTTTGATCAGTTTGCAGGTTCGCAAACATGCGCCAGTTGTCATAAAGCGATAGCAGAAGATTATTTTAATTCATTTCATTTTTATACTTCGCAAACAGCTTCGGCCCAAACAATAAAAGGCAGTTTTGTTCCCGGTAAAAATGGTTTTCAATATGATGTTGGAAAAATTGTAAAACTTGAAAAGCGCAACGATAGCTTTTACCAGGTTTATTATCACAACAATAAAGAAGTGGTAAGCAGGAGGTTTGATATTGTAATCGGTTCTGGCAAAAACGGACAAACCTTTTTATCCTGGATTGGCGACCATATTATCGAGCTGCCGGTTTCCTATTTCACACAGGTGCATCAATGGGCAAACAGTCCGGGCTATCCTTTGTCGCCTATTATTTTCAACAGGCCTGTTACAACACGTTGTCTTGAATGCCACAGCACATATGCTGAAGCCATCAATTATAATCCTGATGTGCCGCCTGCATTTGATTCAACCAAAATGATATTAACGGTTGGCTGCGAAAGATGTCATGGCCCCGCTGCAAAACATGTGGCTTATCAAACCGGGCATCCAAAAGAAACTGCCGGCAGGTTTATCATTAATCCCGGTAAACTTTCAACAGGCTTATCGCTTGATGTTTGTGGTGTTTGCCATGCAGGCAGGCTGGACGAAAAAAGAAATCCATTTCAATTTGTTGCGGGCGACAGCTTAAAGAATTACTACGCTATAAGTGATGCTGCAAGAAATGCAGGTTTAATGGATGTACATGGCAACCAGTTGGGCGTTTTATCAGCAAGCAAATGTTTTCAGCTAAGCAAAACAATGACATGCGTTACCTGCCATGATCCGCATAAAAATGAAGTGGGAAATACCTCATTATTTTCGGAGCGGTGTATAAGTTGCCATACGAGTCAACATAAACAAATAGAAGGGTTATCAAATGCCGTCGTAAAGAATAATTGCATTGATTGCCACATGCCCATGCAGGAATCAACTTCAATTGCTTTCATAATGCAGAACAAACAAACAATAAATGCAAAAATGAGAACGCATTACATTGCTATCTATAACGATGAAACAAAAAGATTTATAGAACAAAATTCATCTTCTGTAAAGAAGAAATCATAACAATAGAAATGGCTTTTAGAAATTACAGAAACAGTTTTATTATCTTACTTATAATAAGTGCATTGATAACAGCCTGTAAAAATTCAGGCAGTGTTTTCGAGCAATTATCCTCATCACAAACAAATATCAGTTTTGTAAATAAGCCTGAAGAACATCGCGCTTTCGGCATATTATATTATCTCTATTATTATAATGGCGGCGGCGTTGCCATTGGTGATATCAACAACGATGGTTTGCCTGATATTTATTTTACGGCAAGCAATCATGCCGGCAATAAATTATACCTGAACAAAGGCAATTTTGAATTTGAGGATATAACTCAGAAAGCAGGCGTGGCGGGCACTTCAGACTGGTGCACCGGTGCGGCAATGGCCGACGTGAATGGTGATGGCTTATTGGATATTTATGTATGCGCCATGACCGGCGAGCATCATTTAAAAGGACGCAATGAATTATTCATCAATAACGGCAACAATACTTTTACCGAGAGCGCAGACAAATATGGATTGGCATTGGAAGCGTATTCCACACAGGCTGCTTTTTTTGATTACGATCATGATGGCGATTTGGATTGTTATGTTTTAAACCAGTCACAACAGAATCCGGGCAGGTATATAGTTGATACCAGCCATCGTAATGATATTGATTCAAAAGCAGGCGATCATTTATACAGGAACGATTTAAATACAACCGGAAAATTTACAGACGTTTCAAAAGAAGCAGGCATTTATCAAAACGATATCAGTTATGGCCTGGGCATTTCTGTTGCAGATATGAACAATGATGGATGGGATGATATTTATATCGGTAATGATTTTCATGAGAACGATTATTATTATATCAATAACGGTAATGGCACATTTACAGAAAGCGGTGCCAAACATTTCGGGCATTATTCACGGTTTAGCATGGGTAATGATATTGCCGATTATAACAATGACGGCCAACCGGATGTTGTGACGGTTGATATGCTGCCGCCCGATGAAAGAACAGTGAAAATGTATGGCAGCGATGAGAGCGTTGAGTTGTATAATTTCAAGATAAGATCAAATGGCTACCAGGAACAGGTTTCAAGAAATTGTTTGCAAAAAAATAATGGCAATGGAACAGGCTTTAGTGATGTAGCATTAATGGCCGGCGTTGCTGCAACCGACTGGAGCTGGGCGCCATTATTTGCAGACTTTGATAATGATGGCAATAAAGACCTGTTTATTTCAAGCGGCATTGTAAAACGGCCGGTGGATATGGATTATGTAAAATTTGTTTCAGACCTTGCTGCAAAAACTGATCGTAATACTTCAGATGCGTTTGATAAAATAACGCTGGAAAAAATGCCTGATGGCGCCTCACATCCATTTCTTTTTAAGAACGATGAGAGTGGTTCTTTCAAAGATGTAAGCAATGATTGGGGCACTGGCAAAATGAAAGGATATTATAACGGCGCTGCTTATGCGGATCTTGATAGTGATGGCAATCTTGATCTTGTTATAAACTGCATTAATTCACCTGCTGTTGTGTTGAAGAACACATCAAAAAATAAAAATGTGCTTAATATTTCTTTTAAGGGCGAAGGCATGAATAAGTTTGGCATAGGTGCAAAAGCTTATGTTTTCACACATACTGATTCTGCAGGCAAACCTATAAATCAAATGCAGTACGGGGAGTTAATGCTTACAAGGGGTTTTCAATCTTCATGTGATACAAAATTGCATTTTGGTTTAAATACAGTAACCGCTATTGATAGCGTTTTAATAGTTTGGCCTGATCAGAAATATCAACTTTTCAGAAACATACCTGCAAATAAGGCTTTAATAGCTGAAGAAAAAAATGCAGCGGATTCATTTCAATACGCCCGGGTTTTCCCTTCAAAAAAGCCGGTACTTCAAGATGTAACAGCACAGGTTAATTGTAACTGGAAACATAAAGAAGATAATTTCTCTGATTTTAATGTGCAGTATTTAATTCCTCATGAAGAAAGCACCCGCGGGCCAAAGATTGCGGTGGGCGATATTAATAACGATGGGCTTGATGATTTTTATGCCTGTGGCGCAGCTTATAATGCCGGTGCCATGATGGTGCAGCAAAAAGACGGAACATTTAAAGCCGCTGATACAGCAATATTCAGCCATGATGCACCGTATGAAGATATGGATGCCGCCATATTTGATGCAAATAATGATGGATGGAAAGACCTGCTTGTTATAAGCGGTGGCGGCGAGCCGCAGGGCAAATCGCCTTTATTACTTGAAGACCGTTTGTATTTGAACGATGGCAAAGGCAATTTTATAAAGAAAACAGATTTCCTGGTGCAGAAGTTATATAACAAATCATGTGTTGCCATTGCTGATGTGGATCATGATGGCGATTCGGATATTTTTATCGGTACCATTGAAAGCACACTTGCGAATGATTTTGGCCTGCCGCAAAACTCTTTTCTTTTTTTAAATGATGGCAAAGCAAAGTTTACAGAAGCAGGCTACGAAACAATAAAGCTGCTCAACCTTGGTGTTGTAACATCAGCAACGTTTACTGACCTTAATCATGATGGGTGGGCAGACCTGGTTGTAACAGGCGAATGGATGCCCGTAAAGATTTTTATGAATGATCATGGAAAATTTACAGCAACAGATATTGCACATTCAACAGGCTTATGGCAAAAAGTTTTTGCAGCAGATGTAAATAATGATGGCAACATAGATATTCTTGCAGGTAACTGGGGGCATAATTCGAAATTATGGGCGGGCAAGAATGGCCCTGTAAAATTATACGTAAAAGATTTTGATATGAATGGCAATGTTGAACAGCTTTTATGTTATACGATTGACGGCAAGGAATATACATTTCTTGCAAAAGATCAACTGGAGAAAGTTATGCCCGTGCTGCAAAAGTATTATTCAACATACTCAGAAGTAGCCGGTAAAACGGTTGATTATATATTCTACGATTTATTTAAAGATTATACTGAACTGAAAGCAGAAACTTTGGGCTCTGCATGTTTTATAAATGATGGTAAAGGCGGGTTCATAAAAACTGATTTGAACAAAGATTTACAGCAGGCGCCAATATTTGCTTTCGCCCAGCTGCCTGATAACTTGTATATGGCCGGCGGGAATTTTTATGGAACTATGCCTTATGAAGGAAGGTATGATGCACTTTTTCCAACCATATTCTCTCAGGATGAAAAAACTAATATTACCAAAGCGATATTACCCGATGTACAGGGAGAGGTTCGCGATATAAAATGGCTGAACACGGTTAACGGAGAAAAGCTGTTAATAATTGCCAGGAACAATAACAGCTTACTATTTTATAAAACCGGCATGCCCATTAAAAACTAAATAAATATATGCGTATGAATATTTTTTTATTATTGGCCGCATTAACTTTTACAGGTTGTTCCAAAAACACTAATTCAAATAATGGCGTGGAACCACCGGCGGTTAGCCCGGATTCAGCCATCGTCTGGCTAACAAAAGCGGATCAAACTATTTTACTGCAGCAGCAAACTTCAATAGCATTTAATGCATCGGAGAATTCTTATTTAACCATAACAGTTGACAGCACTGCAACCTATCAAACCATTGATGGTTTTGGCTACACATTAACCGGCGGCAGTGCGCAGGCTATTAATTCGCTTGATGCAACTGCTAAAGCAAACCTCTTACAGGAATTGTTTGGTAATAAATCAAATTCTGTGGGCATAAGCTATCTCCGCATCAGCATTGGCGCATCAGATTTAAATGCTGAAGTTTTTAGTTATGATGATGTGGCAGGCGATGTAAACCTTGAGCACTTCAGCCTTGAAAAGGATAAAGAACTTATTGCTTTATTAAAAGAAATCGTTACTATTAATCCATCCATAAAAATACTGGCCACGCCCTGGAGTGCGCCTGCCTGGATGAAGGATAACAACAATAGTATTGGCGGCAGTTTATACACAAAATATTATGATGTATATGCACAGTATTTTGTGAAATATATACAGGCCATGAAAGCAGATGGTATAACGATAGATGCCATCACGCCGCAAAATGAACCGCTGCATCCGGGCAATAACCCAAGCATGCTGATGCTTGCCGGCGACCAGGCAAACTTTATCAAAAAAAGCCTGGGGCCTGCTTTTGCTGCGGCAAACATCAGCACCAAAATCATTATTTACGATCACAATTGCGATAAGCCTGATTATCCAATGGCTGTTTTGAATGATGCAGATGCTGCGAAATATATTGATGGATCTGCCTTTCATTTATATGCCGGAGATATAAGCGCTTTATCAACTGTGCATAATGCTTTTCCGGAAAAGCATGTTTATTTTACAGAACAATGGACTTCATCAGAAGGGCAATTTGCCGGCGACTTTTTATGGCATGTAAAGAATGTGGTAATAGGTTCCATGAATAACTGGAGCCGCGTTGCACTTGAATGGAACCTTGCCAATAATGCATCTTTCGGGCCGCACACACCGGGAGGCTGCACACAATGTAAAGGCGCTCTAACCATCAACGGAAGCGTTACAAGAAATGTAGCTTATTATATTATTGCGCAGGTGGCCAAATTTGTTCCCGCGGGTTCGGTAAGAATTAATTCAAATGCAATAGGTGGTTTATATAATGTAGCTTTTAAAACGCCTGAAGGCAAAAAGGTTTTGCTCGTATTGAATGATGGCGCTTCAGCCGTAAACTTTAATATAAAGTTCAAAAATAAAACAGCGCTGGCCGGTTTACCAGCAGGTGCTGTGGCTACTTATATATGGTGATTGCTGAAATGATTAAGCTATAAGCTACGGGTAATATACTTCAGACTTTACCTTGTTAATTTACTATTCAACATTCATTATTATAACTTTTGGGAAGTTCTAAACTTCCCAAAAGTTACTCTGTTCGCAACGACTCAACCGGGTTTGCCAGCGCTGCCCTTATTGACTGGAAGCTCACTGTTATTAATGCAATTAATAAAGCAATGGCGCCTGCTGCAGCAAACATCCACCATTCAATATTAATACGATAGGCAAAATTATTGAGCCAGTTATGCATGGCCCACCAGGCAAGCGGCGCTGCGAATACAAATGCAATGGCCACCAGCTTTATAAAATCTTTACCCAGCATGCTTACAACGCTATTAACGCTTGCCCCTAAAACTTTCCGTATGCCTATTTCTTTTGTTCTTTGTTCTGCTATAAATGTGGCAAGCCCAAATAAACCAAGACATGCAATAAAGATTGCCAGCGCGGAAAATGTAATGGCAATTTTACCCACACGTTGTTCTTCGCGGTACATTTCATTAAATGACTCGTTTAAAAAACGATAGCTGAAAGGCAGCCCGGATGCAAGGGTTTTCCATTTGTTTTCCACTTGTGTAATAAGGCCTTGAATATTTGAGCTATTCACTTTAAATATGGCTGAACTTACATAATTGTTGTTGCCCAGCATAAAGCATAGCGGGCCCACCTGCTGGTGCAGTGATTCAAAATTGAAATTTTTAACCACGCCAATAATTGTATAGGCTGAAGTATTACCATCACTATCTGCATCAGAACTGTATAGCTTTTTGCCCACGGGATCGGCATATCCTAAAAATTTAGCCGTGGTTTCATTAATGATTACTGCGGAAGAATCGCTACCGAAATCCCGGGAAAAATTTCTTCCCTTTATAATTTGCATGCCCAATGTTGGTATATAATCATAGTCGGTTTCCCAGTCCTGCATTTCAAGGCCATTTTCAGCATTCAGCACGGCATCCCTCGAAAAAGTATGGCTGTTTCTCCAGGAAGCAGAGACCGGCAAATAGCTGCTGAGCGATGCACTTATAACACCGGGCATTTTTAATACTTCATTTTTAAAAGCTTCCGCATTGTTGTTTAATGCATAAACTTTATCTATTATTAAAACCTCTTCTTTATTATAACCAAGGTTTTTTGTTTGAATGTAATGCAGTTGATCGTATATAATAATTGTTCCAACAATTAAAATAATGGATGTGGCAAACTGAAACACCACGAGCACACTTCTTAAGCCACCGCTTTTGCTGCCCAGCCTCAATCTGCCTTTTAATACTTCAACCGGTTTGAAGGATGACAGGATAAGTGCGGGT
>JAEWJV010000293.1 GCA_023386395.1 Bacteroidota bacterium | reverse complement strand
CAAACTGAATAACCACTTCAAACATATCTACAAAGGGCGAGGGCTGTATGCCAAGAAAAGGGTTGGCAAAGCGCATGTGTGCCGTGCTCGATATAGGGAGAAATTCGGTTAAGCCTTCAATGATAGCAATAATAATGGCCTGGAATATTGTCATAGCCTGTTTTGGTGATAATCGTTAATCAGGATGAAAAAAGAAAAGCGCTTTACAGCGCTTTATGCATTTGCAGGTTGAACAGGCTTGCGAAAGATTGCGTAAATCTCCACCAGCAAACCAAGCACAATAAGTATAGGTGCTATGGTAACCCTTGTTGTGCTGTACACAACTTTATAATCGAATGTATTGGGATCTGCGTTTTTTCCACCGCTCAGCAGCACCATTCCAAGTATAATTATGATGCCGCCTATGAGCATCCATTTATAATTTTCTTTATTGAACAATGCCGGTGCATCCGTGGCTTTCGCGGTTTTTACCTGCTGAGGTTGCGGTGATGTTTGTTTTTTTAATTCAGCCATTATTATCAATTATAAACCGCAAGATAGGGATTTGGATTTTAGTTACCAGAATTTGTATATAACGGGCATAATTTTAACTAAAGCTGAATTGTTTCCGTTATGATGCGCCTATTAACCAGCCAACTTATCAACCGATCAACTTCCACCCTATTCTATCCTGAACCAATCAAAATCTACATAACCGCCTAATTCTTTAGTGGCATAATTGAACAAACAGAATTTATTACCGGTAAAAATTTTCAGGCTAAACCGCATCACCAATTCATCGCCAAAAGCTTTAAAGGTTTTGTTATCGGTGCTGTATTCAAACGTAGCTTTTGCAGTAGCATTGGAAGCTGTGGTCCGGAAATAAATTGTTGATGCATTAACGGGAATTGAATCAATGACTTTTCCATTGTTCATCATCAAAATAATATTTCTCCCTTTTTCCTGCTTTACTGCAATGAAAGCGTACGGGTCCTGGAAAACTGCAAGCCCTGCCATGTCACCATCTTTCATTTTGCTGACATCCATTTTTGTGGTGGCGATGGTTGGAATGGTTTGGTCGCGTTTGGCAAATGGCCTTTGCGTAAGCGTATTGCGAGCCATTCTAAAGTCTGATGTGACGGTGGCTGTTTTCAATCTTAAGTAACCAGGCTTTTCCGTGAGTGACCATTTGGTATCATCCGGATTATGATTCCAGCCCCATTGCATGCCTAATTTTGTTTCATCAAACTCATCCGATTTTGGAAAATCTTTTATCGGATAAGTTTTACCAACGTTTGGTTTTTTATAAGTAGTTACGGCTTTGCCATTCACGCCAATCATCGGCCAGCCATCTTCCCAGGTAACAGGTTGCAAAGAAGGAAACCTTCCAAATGGCCCGCTATCCACAAATAATATTGTCCACCATTCTCCGGTTTGCGTTTGAATTAATGCGCCCTGGTGAATGCCATAATTAATACCTTTCGTGGTATCATAAATCAAAAGCTTCTGCTCGTAAGGGCCATAAATATTTTTGGAACGAAGCGCCACCTGCATTCCATCTCTTCCGCCATAAGTGCAGTACAAATAATAATACCCATTAATTTTATACACATGTGTTCCCTCAAGCCCTTTACGTATATCGCCTGTATAAACCAACGAATCGGGACCAACGGCAACCAGGCTGTCATTTACTTCTGTGATTGAAATTTTACCATAGCCTTGCGCTACATACACTTTGCCATCATCATCAAAAAATAATCCGGGGTCATAAAAACCTTTTGGCAAATGCGTAATGTGCCACGGGCCTTCAGCTTTATCTGCAGTCAACATGAAGCCGCCTTCATTCAAAGTAATAAAGAGCAAATAAAATTTTCCGTTGTGATATTTTATACTCGTAGCCCATTGTCCATGTCCATACCGATTGCAACTATCGAGGTCATAGCATTTGCTGAAATCGAAGCGTGGTACCGCATTGCTGCAATATTCCCAGTTAACTAAATCGTGCGATTTTAAAACAGTAACACCCGGAAAAATAAACATCGTAGTGCTGACCATATAATAGGTGTCACCAACACGAATTACATCAGGATCAGGAAAATCAGCAGAGATCAATGGATTGGTGTAAGTGCCATTGCCATTATCGCTATGAACATTTTGGGCATGTAAAATGTTCAGGGAAAACATTAAAAACAATAGCGGCAGCACTGCTATTTTAAATCTTCTTTTCATTATGCATTTAATAATCAGCTCAAAAGAATTACGAATAATTCAATGTCGCTTGGTTAAGAAATAAATATTCACTATTCAATACGCAAAAATCAATGTTCAAATATTGAGATAGTTATCCATCCGGTTAATCTCCAAATCCTGAAATCATTCTTCAGACTTTGGCACATTCAAAACCGCCTCCAATGCGGGTTTTGGTTCAAGGTTTCTGCTCCACAACAGAGGATAATTAGTTCTGCCCGGAATAGGATAACCATTCTTCCAGCTCATACCATCATTCACGCCCCACAAGGTTACCCGTGCTATCTTATCTCTTCGTTTATAAAAAATGGAAAACAATTCTACATACCTGTTTGCCAAAACAGTTTGCATGCTATCCGGCAAGCCATGTTGGTAAGGGTCAAGAAAAGTTTTAAACTCTTCCAACTGAAATTGCTTGTCCGCCATTCCCTGCCCGATGATTTGTCCTTCTTTGGTCAAAGGAAGTACATCAACATCCAGCTCTGTTATCATCACTTTTACACCACAGGCTGCATACGCGTCAATCGCATCTTCAATGTATTTTGTTTTAGGATAATCCAAGCCCCAATGGCCCTGTATGCCCACGCCATCAATGCGGATTCCCTGTTTTTGCAACATCTTTATCATGCGTACAATTCCATCTCTTTTTGAAGGTCGCCAGGCATTAAAATCGTTGTAGTATAATTCTGTATTCGGCGCATATTGCGCTGCAAATTTGAAAGCATAGGATACCAACGTATCTCCATTGCCGAAAGCTTTTACCCATGAAGTATTTTCGCGGTAACTGCCATCATCATCTATCACTTCATTCACCACATCCCACGCATTTACACGGCCTGCATACCTTCCGGCAACGGCTTTTATGTGGCTTCTTAATCTTTCTATCTGTTCTTCTTTTGTGTTGAGCTTTCCTTCTGCATTGGTAAAAAACCACGGCGGACATTGATTGTGCCATACCAGCGTATGTCCCATGATGAACATGTGATGTTTTTCTCCAAAGGCTACATAATCATCGGCTGGCCCGAAATTATAAACACCGGGTTTTGGATTGATGAGCGCTGCTTTCATCACATTTTCCGGCGTAATAGAATTGAACTGATCGATTACAATTTCCTGCGCACGTTTATCTTTTCCTGAAACGATGGCGGGGTTTACGGCCACACCGATAAGGAACGCATCTTTATAAACATCTTTTAATGTTTTTGCATTGACTGTGTTTTGTGCGTGCACATGCATTGCAAACAGGGAACTAATTACTATCAAAAAATATTTAAGCTCTTTCATTATTTTGATTTTACTAAACGAACGTAATAAACCGGCCCCGCTGAACTTCCATTCAGCGCTACAAATTTTATCCGCACATGATCTTTATCTTTTGCCATTTCATCGGGTATTGGATATGTTACGTCTTTGAATTGCGACAGGTTCCATCTGCCTGTATTATTTTCTGTTACTAATTTTTTGTCATCAACATAAATTTCGAATTGGTGGCTGCCCCATTCAGCGCCCCAGTAACGAACCATCAGGCTCAAATCCGTTTGATTATTCGTTGCCATGTTATAACTGAAATAACCGCCATTAAAGGCTTCGCGAAACATCTGGTCCTGGTTATTGCCGGTTCTTGATTTTTCAATTTGCATCGCATGGTCCACTTC
>JAEWJV010000262.1 GCA_023386395.1 Bacteroidota bacterium | reverse complement strand
CAGTAATGCCCTGCGCAACATTCAGCCAAACATTGCCAAACACAAAAACAGCCAGCAAAAGCATATTAATGCTGGAACGATGATATACCCGGTTAATGGTTCCGAAATCTTTATCCTTCCATGCCCTGGACAAAACGCCCGTTGAAATAGAGGTTAAACTTCGCTGCGGTATTTCAATAAAATTGGCTACATAAGAAGCCAGGCTGAATATAGCCGCATCTGCCAAACCCTGCTTACTTGCTATTAAAAGATCGCTGATGGTAATAGCAATTGCATTTATACAAACGCCCCCGAAAACAAAGAGCTGAAGACCGAGCATTTTTTTATAGAACTTCTTTGTAACCCGGCTTATGCTGAATGAAAAATGCAGGCGGCCTGTTTTCCAGAGAAAGATTATAAGTATAACAGCTATTATTATGTACAACGAAGAAAAGAGGTACATGAACTGGTTGAAATTAATCAGCCTGAAATAAAAAAGCACAATAAATAAGGTAGTGATGATTCTTAAAACAGTTTCTTTTAAAGCATTTGTTACAACAGATGTTTGCAGGGCCCAGGCATAACTTTCCAAAACAGAAAACACCAGGAAACCAATACTAAACGGAAACACCAGAAAATAAAACGGAAGAAACAAACCGGAGTGTTCGGAAAATTTTCTTACAACATACGGTTCGAATATAATGCCGCAGGCAGAAACCAAAATGCAGCCTGCTAATGATACAAGGCAGACCAGTGTAAGCAGATCATTTTTTTTATCGGAAATATTGTCTTTATAATAAGGGTAGAACTTATATAACACCGGCAGCGAGCCGAGGCTTGCAAAAGCAAAAAAGTTTTGCGCAAAGTTTATAAACAAACGTGTTACGCCATACTCTTCCTGCGTAAAAGAGCCGTTTTTTGTATAGAGATAAGTATTGAAAGCGCCAACGGCAAAGCCAAAATAAACAATTAAGCTGGATTGAATTGTCTGCTTTCTTATACCCGCCATCTATTAAAATTGAAGCGCAATGCTACGTAAAAGTGAATTAATTTTTCCAGTTACCTAATAATCTTCTCAACACAATTATTTCTCCGGTGTGATAACTGGTATGATCTGCAATGAGCATTGCTTCCCGCAACATGTTTTGTCCGGTGCCATGTTCGAACGGCTTAAATATATTGGTTGAATGAATAAGCAGTTTGATAAAAGCATCAAGGTCGGCATTTATTTGTTTGATGCAATTATCCCACGCAGTCTTGCTTTCCGGCGCTGCTGCATGCGGCCAATAATCGGCAGGCCAGTTTAATTCTTTGTAGTTTTCATTGGCTGAGAAATCAAGAATATCTTTTTGAGTAATGCGGATATGTTCAGCTATTTGCCAGATGCTGTAAGGCAGGTTCTGTAGTTTTTTCCCAAGGTCATCAAAAGGTATATCCTGTATGGCATCATTAAAAGAAACATGCGCATTACCTTTTTTTAAAAGGAATACCAGTTCATCTAAAAGGTTTTGTTGTTCAGGAATCTGCATGATTTATTTATTTGATTAGTTAGCAAAAGCCTTGCCTAACAAAAAATGCTTAACATAAAGCAAGTTTGTAACCCGACTTTAATAGTCAATATAACCAAATATATAAGATATATGCAGATGGTTCGCGTATATGTCAAAACAAAAGCCCCGCGAATGCGGGGCTTTCTATAGCTGCAATGTTATTTGGAATTAGAAATTGCTTACCGGCGAAACAGTTTGTCTCCCCTGAATGCGGCCACCTTTCATTAAGCCATCATACTGGCGCATTAAAAGATGTGTTTCTATTTGTTGTAGTGTATCAAGAATTACGGCCACCATAATTAAAAGGGATGTTCCTCCATAGAATGTGCTGAAGCCCTGCGTTACACCAAGTCTTTCTGCAAACCCGGGAAGAATACCAACAATAGCAAGAAATATAGCGCCCGGCAAAGTTACCTTATCCATAACGGCGCCAATAAAATCTGCTGTAGGTTGCCCGGGCTTTATGCCGGGAATAAACCCATTATTGCGCTTTAAATCTTCACTCATTTGTTTTGGATTGAAGATAAGTGCTGTATAAAGGAAAGTAAATGCAATAACCATTCCGCCATAAATAACCATATACCAGGCATTGCTATGATCAGAAAATATTGCAGTTATCCCCTGTGCAGAATCAAGATTGGTAAAAGAAACCAATGTTGGCAAAAACATGATTGCCTGTGCAAATATGATAGGCATTACACCTGCGCCATTCACCTTTATCGGCAGAAACTGTCTTGCGCCTCCAAATTGCCTGTTACCAACAATTTGTTTAGCATAATTAATAGGAATTTTACGCACACCCTGAATTAAAACAATCAATCCCATATTAATAGCAACCAGCACAGCTATTTCAATCAAAAAGATTAATAAGCCACCACCGCCTTTAACTTCTTTATTCTGAAATTCCTGTACAAGCGAAATGGGCAGCCGGGCAAGAATACCAATCATAATGATGATTGAAGTACCATTACCAAGGCCTTTATCCTGTATCTTTTCACCCAGCCACATTACAAACAAAGTACCTGCAGTAAGAATGATTATAGTTGATGCGAAAAAATAAGGTTCATAGCCAGGAAGGATAGCAGGCGCGTAAGAAGGCGTCTTTAAATATTGATAATAAGCACTTGCCTGTAAAGCTGTAACGCCCACGGTTAAGTAACGCGTCCATTGGTTGATCTTTTTGCGGCCACTCTCTCCTTCTTTCTGCATTTTCTGCATTTGAGGAACAAGAATAGTTGCCAGCTGCATGAAGATAGAAGCAGAGATATAAGGCATTACGCCCAATGCAAATATGGATGCATGAGAAAACGCACCACCGGCAAATGTATCAAACAGGCCAAGCAATCCATTATTGCTTGCCCCGGCAGCGGCAGCTTCCAGTTTGTTAGGATCAAGGCCCGGCAATACAATATGGGTTCCAACCCTGTACACAAGAATCAATGCCAGTGTGGTAATAATTTTATTACGCAGCTCCTCAATAGTCCAGATATTCTTTAGTGTTTCAATAAATTTTTTCACCGGGAAAAATTATAAGATAAATGAATGCCCAAACAGGTTTGAGGCAAATATCGGGAAAATTATTTCAAAATTTCAACGCTTCCGCCAGCGGCTTCAATTGCAGCTTTTGCACTTTCGCTTACAGCATTTACTTTAAAATTCAGTTTGGTTGTTAATTCACCACTACCCAAAATTTTTACCTTATCAGTTTTCTTAATAAGGCCGTTAGCATACAGGTTTTCTGTGCTGAATTCAGCTATTTCATACGTTTCGGCAATCACATCAATCTGGCCTAAGTTGAATACTTTGTATTCAATGCGGTTATTGTTTTTAAACCCGCGCTTTGGCAAACGGCGCTGAATAGGCATCTGACCGCCTTCGTGCGCCATTTTACTTTTATAACCGGCACGGCTCTGGCCACCTTTGTTACCTTTTGTAGATGTGCCACCTTTACCACTGGCTTCACCGCGGCCTAATCTTTTCTGTTTGTGAACGGAACCTTCTGCAGGTTTTAAATTGTGTAGTTGCATGTTTTACTTTTTAACTCAACGCTCCGGTGTTGCCGGAGCTCGCTAATGAATAATTATAAAAACAGGCAAATCGCTCTTGCGATTATGCCAGTTCTTCCACTTTTACCAAATGATCTACTTTGCGGATCATGCCCAAAATCTGGTCAGTAGCTTCAACTTCTTTTGAAGAATTCAGCTTGTTTAACCCAAGTG